>NZ_JAATOS010000458.1:0-3164 GCF_011806505.1 Salipiger sp. HF18
GCTGGTGAAGTTCAAGAAGCTCGCCGGCGGCGGCTACTTCAAGATCATCAACCGCTCGGTGCCCTCGGCGCTGGCCAAGCTCGGCTACTCGTCGAGCCAGGTCGAAGAGATCGTGGGCCACGCGGTCGGGCACGGCACGCTCGGCAACGCGCCCGGCATCAACCACACCGCGCTGATCGGCCACGGATTCGGGCCGGCGCAGATCGACAAGGTGGAGCGCTCGCTTGCCACTGCCTTCGACATCCGCTTCGTGTTCAACCAGTGGACGCTGGGCGAGGAGTTCTGCCGCGAGACCCTCGGCATCCCGGCCGACAAGCTGAGCGACCCGACCTTCGACCTGCTGAAGCACCTCGGTTTCTCCAAGGCCGAGATCGACGCCGCCAACGACCACGTCTGCGGGACCATGACGCTCGAAGGCGCGCCCTTCCTCAAGGACGAGCACCTCGCGGTCTTCGACTGTGCAAACCCCTGTGGAAAGAAGGGCAAGCGGTACCTCTCCGTCAACAGCCACATCCACATGATGGCCGCCGCGCAAAGCTTTATTTCCGGTGCGATTTCCAAGACCATCAACATGCCGAACTCGGCCACGGTCGAGGATTGCCAGAAGGCCTACGAGCTGTCGTGGTCTCTGGGGGTAAAGGCCAACGCGCTCTATCGCGACGGCTCGAAACTGTCGCAGCCGCTGGCCGCCGCGCTGGTCGAGGATGACGACGATGCGCTCGAGGTGCTGGAATCCGGTACCCCGCAGGAGAAGGCCCAGGTCATCGCCGAGAAGATCGTCGAGAAGGTGGTCATCAAGGAAGTGGTCCGTGCCGGCCGCACCAAGATGCCCGAGCGCCGCAAGGGCTACACTCAGAAGGCGGTCGTCGGCGGGCACAAGGTCTACCTGCGCACCGGCGAGTACCAGGACGGGGCGCTCGGCGAGATCTTCATCGATATGCACAAGGAAGGCGCCGGCTTCCGTGCGATGATGAACAACTTCGCCATCGCTGTGAGCGTCGGCCTGCAATACGGTGTTCCGCTTGAAGAATTCGTCGATGCCTTCACCTTCACCAAGTTCGAGCCCGCTGGCATGGTGCAGGGCAACGACAGCATCAAGAACGCGACGTCGATCCTCGACTACATCTTCCGCGAACTGGCCGTGTCCTACCTCGACCGCACCGATCTCGCCCATGTGAAGCCGTCCGGCGCAAGCTTCGACGACCTCGGGCGCGGTGAGGAAGAGGGCGTGTCGAACGTCTCGGAGCTCTCCGAGACCACCGCCGCGCGCTCGCTCGAGATGCTCAAGCAGATCTCGTCGACCGGCTACCTCCGCAAGCGTCTCCCGCAGGAGCTGGTGGTGCTGCAGGGCGGCCAGACCGGCACCGGTCCGGTGATGTCGGTGGGCAACGTGGCCGAAGCCGCGTCGAGCACGGTGGCGACGCTGTCGGCCACGACCTCGGCGGTGGCGATGGATGCCCGCGTCAAGGCCCGGATGCAGGGCTACGAGGGCGACCCGTGCGGCGAATGCGGCAACTACACGCTGGTGCGCAACGGCACCTGCATGAAGTGCAACACCTGCGGCTCCACAAGCGGCTGCAGCTGAGCAAACGGGCAGGGTGCGGCGACGCGCGCTGCCGTGCCTTCCGGGACGGGTGCGCCGGTTCCGTGCGGACAAGGTCGCAGGCGGAATACCTCGGGCGGTACGAAAACCGAGCCTTGTCAGCCAGACTGAAAAAGGGCCCCGTCGCGGGGCCCTCCTTTTTGCCAGCGCGCCTTTCGGGCTATCCCGAAAGGCAGGGTGGATCAGTTAATCGCGTGGTCTTTCAATGCTTTGCGGACAAGCTTTCCATTGGCATTGCGGGGCAGGGCATCGACGCGGACATAGGCGCGCGGCTGCTTGTAGCGGGCGAGACGTTCGGCCGCGCGGGCCTGAAGCAGGGTCTCGTCGAGCGGCTCGGCGGCGACGTAGAAGGCCGCGATGACGTTGACGCCTTCCTTGACCGCCACATCGGTGACGCCGACCTCGGTGATGCCCGGCAGATCGGCGAGCGCACTCTCGACCTCGATGGGCGAGACCCGGTAGCCGCCCGCGTTCATCATGTCGTCGCCGCGGCCGAGGTAGCGGATCTCGCCATCCTCGGTCATGGCGCCCTGATCGCCGGTCAGGAACCAGTCGCCGGCAAAGCGCTCGGCGGTCTCCTCGGGGGCGCCGACATAGCCCAGCATCAGCCCGGGGTCCGAGCAGTGCACCGCGATGGTGCCAGGCTCTCCGCAGGGCACCGGCGCTCCGTCCTCGCCGAGGATCGCGACCTGGCGCCCGGCCTGCGGACGCCCCAGCGCGCCCGACGTGCCGGGATGCGTGGGCGAGGACGAGATGAAGGTCGAGCATTCGGACATACCGAAGGCCTCGTAGATGGCCGTTCCCGTGGCCTCGTGCCATGCGGTGCGGATCGGCTCGGCCAGCTTTTCGCCCGCAGCAAGCCCGTGCCGGAGCTTTGGAAACGGCGGCACAGGATACTTCAGAAACTGCCTGTAAACGCCCGGAGCTGCTGCGAAAATCGTCACATCATTGCGCTTGAGAAGAAGCGCGAGCTGGGCCGGATCGGTGCCCGCCGCGGGGATCAGCGCGGTGGCGCCCATGGTCCATGGATCCATGAGCCCGGTGCCCAGCGTGTAGGTCCAGTTGAACGCGCCGGCGTGCAGCAGCCGGTCCGAGGCGCCGAGCCCGTACCAGCCCTGCATCATCATCTGCCGCGCCCAGATCGCCCGATGCGCGTGGCCCACGGCGCGCGGCACGCCCGAGGTGCCGGAGGTGTAGATGATGTAGGCCAGCCGCTCCGGGTCGCCCATGTGCCAGGACGCGGGCGGCAGGCCGTGCCAGCCCTCGAAGACCTCGCGACCGAAGACCGGAACATCGGTCTCGGGGCAGGCAATGCCGTCACCGCGCAGGATCGCCGCCGGGCGCAGATGCGTGATCATCGGTGCGACCTCGCGGGCGGTAAGCTGCGACGAGGTGGGCACTGGCACGATGCCCGCGGCGATGGCCCCGAGGTAGGCGATGGGGAAATCGACGGTGTTCCCGAGCCGCATAAGCAGCACGTCGCCCGGCGCCAGCCCGGCCTCGAGCAGCCCCGTCGCGGTGCCCAGCACCGCCGCCGTGAGCCGCGCGTAGGACCAGCGCT
>NZ_JAATOS010000459.1:0-3154 GCF_011806505.1 Salipiger sp. HF18
CGCCTACGAGCTCGGCGAAGGACGGCAGGGCGTGGACCTCGCAGCCGATCAGGCGCAGGCGGTGGGCGATGCGGGCAAGCTGCGGCTGGCTGATCGACGGCATCGCCAGCACGACGCGCTCGATGCCCTTGCGGGCAATCAGTTCCTTGATGGCCGAGGGCGCGTGCACCCGCAGCCCCGCGATCACTTGGCTCTGCAGGGTGGGATTGTCGTCGACGAAGGCCACCGGCTCGATGGCGTGGTCGTGGCGCAGCGCCGCGGCGAGCTGCTGGCCGGTCTGGCCGGCACCGTAGATCAGCACGCGCATGCGGTTCATCCCGCGGCGGTAGACCTCGATGGTGGCGTAGCGCAGCAGGATCCGCCACGAGGCGGCGAGCACCAGCAGCAACAGCGAGAAGTTGAAGTAGACCGCAAGCGACAGCGGCGGCACGATCATGCCGTTGAAGAGCCCCCCGAAGCCGCCGCAGACCAGCGCGAAGCCGGCGGTGCGGACGATGCCGCGCGTATCATAGGCGTTGAGCGTGAAGCGCGGCAGGCCGAACCACCACGACAGCGCGCTGCCCGTGACCACCAGTCCGAGGATCATCGGGATCAGCTGGTCGGTGCCCGGAAGGTCGGGATTGACGGCGGCGTTCAGCGCAATGGCCGAGATCATCGCGATCGCGATGACGCCTGCGTCCATGAGCATGAAGAGCCACTGCTTCTGCGTCCGCGTCAGAGACGTGACGAGCCTGTAGAGCATTTTAGTTCGACCTCCACGAACGCGGTCCGTTCAACGAGTTCCTGAAAATTGTCCGGCACCCTTCGGCGAAACGGCCCACGATTACGCGGCGCATGACGTCACTCATCTGCTCAACCAGTGATCAAAAGTTGGTTCCATCTACGCGAATGCCCAATCCATAGACAAGTCTGGAATTTCTGCACCTGCGAGAATTGGCGGGTTTCTTCCGACGGAACAGGGGCATCCACACCATATGCGCACAAAACGACCGTTTGCTCAACTTTACGTCACATGGCATCGGCACCATGCCATCGCTGGGCTGCGTCGGTGATTCGCTGCCATCGCGCTTTCTCTGTAAAGACCCTTTCGTTGTGCCATGCCATACGGTATGAGGCGCGCCAGCCCTACGCGCCGCAGACAAGCGTGCGCGCGGGCGGAAAAACCGAAGGAGAGCCAGATGGGCTATAAGGTCGTTGTCGCTGGCGCCACGGGGAACGTGGGCCGGGAAATGCTGAACATCCTCGCCGAGCGCGAGTTTCCGGTGGACGAGCTCGCCGCGCTTGCGTCGCGCCGGTCGCTCGGCACCGAAGTGAGCTTTGGCGACAAGACACTCAAGACCCAGGACCTCGACACGTTCGACTTCACCGGCTGGGACATCGCGCTCTTTGCCGTGGGCTCGGACGCCACCAAGAAATATGCCCCCAAGGCCGCGGCAGCGGGCTGCGTGGTGATCGACAACTCGTCGCTCTACCGCTACGACCCCGATGTGCCGCTGGTGGTGCCGGAAGTGAACGCCGACGCGGTCATGGGCTACACCAAGAAGAACATCATCGCGAACCCGAACTGCTCGACCGCGCAGATGGTCGTTGCCCTGAAGCCGCTGCATGACCGCGCCAAGATCAAGCGCGTCGTCGTGTCGACCTACCAGTCGGTGTCGGGCGCGGGCAAGGAAGGCATGGACGAGCTCTGGGATCAGACCAAGGCGGTCTACAACCCGGTGACCGAGGTTCCGCCGAAGAAGTTCCAGAAGCAGATCGCCTTCAACGTCATTCCCCAAATCGACGTCTTCATGGACGACGGCTCGACCAAGGAAGAGTGGAAGATGGTCGCCGAGACCAAGAAGATCGTGGATCCGAGCATCAAGGTCACCGCGACCTGCGTGCGCGTGCCGGTCTTCGTCGGCCACGCCGAGGCGATCAACATCGAGACCGAGGACTTCCTTGACGAGGACGAGGCCCGCGACATCCTGCGCGAGGCGCCCGGCATCATGGTGATCGACAAGCGCGAGCCCGGCGGCTACGCGACCCCGGTGGAATGCGTCGGCGATTTCGCCACCTTCATCAGCCGCATCCGTCAGGACTCGACCATCGAGAACGGCCTGAACTTCTGGTGCGTCTCGGACAACCTGCGCAAGGGCGCGGCGCTCAACGCCGTGCAGATCGCCGAGGTGCTTGGCCAGAAGGCGCTGAAGAAAGGCTGACACCGCGCAGCCTTGCAAATTCGACGCAAATCGAGCGGGGCCCACGGGCCCCGTTTTCATTTTCGGAAAATTCTACCTACTCGGTCGGATAGGCGGCGACACATCCTTTGCCACAGGGGCGCTACCCTTCGGAAAACTGGCACCACGGCACACCACGGGATACATTGATCTCGACGGCGCGGGCAGAAGCCAGCGCACAACGGCCAGAACGGCACCGGACAGATACTGGAGCCCGCCATGACCACTGCCACCATGACCGCCTCGACCGATTTCCTCGCCCTTGCCCGCGGCCGCCGCATCGAGGCGCTCACCGCCCGCAACCTGCTGCTATGCGACCGTCACGTGCGTCCCGAGATCGGCACCCTGGACCGCGTGCTGCGCTTCCTCGGCCTCTGACACCACCTCCATCCGGCCGCCCATTCACTCACGGAACGGCGGCACGGCGCCGGCGCTTGCACCGCCGCGTCGCCCGGCCACCTCTCTCTCGCTCTCTCCCTGGCCCGCGACGCCGCACCACCGGCGCACACTCCGCCCCCCTGCAGCCGCGCCTGCACGTTGCGAACCGTCCGCGCGTGCCGCAGGGGGCACCGGAGCCCCCCGGATCGCACCGCGCGTTGCCTGTTGCACGCATGCAGCACTCGCGGGCTTAACGTTTTGGTTGCCAAAATTGCGCCCAACTGAAGGCGGATGCTGGCAGCACAGGCAAGGAGAAGAACGATGCGAATCGCACCTATCTCGGCGGTCGGCTGGGTCGGCCCCGTCACACTTCCCGAAATGCCCGATTGCGAGACCGCGGCGCTGCTGCGCCAGATCTTGCTGCCGGTGCTGGAAAACGCCCCCGACTGGCGCAGCCTCGCGGGCGAGCTGGCCCGCAAGGGCTACGAGATCACCTTCAGGCTTGGCCGCATGGTCATCGTGGACGCCGAGACCGGCGCCGCGCTGGGCACCGGGCA
>NZ_JAATOS010000460.1:0-3127 GCF_011806505.1 Salipiger sp. HF18
GTGCGAGGCGGCGCGGGCCGCGAAGATCGCCACCCGCCCGACGCCGGCAAACGCGCGTAGGACAGAGCGACCGATCAGCCCGAGGGGAGCGGTGAGGCTCATGCGCCGGTGTAGACCCGGGCGTAGCGCGCCCCGAGGCCGGTCAGGATCTCGTAGCCAATGGTGCCGACCGCATCGGCGACCATGTCGACGGTCTGGTGACGGCCGAGCAGTTCAAGCTGCTCGGGCACCTTGTTCAGCGCGGTGACATCGACGGTGATGAGGTCCATGGACACCCGGCCGATGATCTTGCAGCGGGTGTCGCCGGCCCAGACCGCGCCCTTGGCAGCAAGCGCGCGGTGAATGCCGTCGGCATAGCCTGCGGCGACCGCCACGTGGGCGTTGCCGTAGCCCACGGATTCCCCGGGGGCCACGTCGCGGACCTGGATCACCGGCAGCATCAGCTCGACCACAGCCCGGGCGTCGGCGAAGGGCTGGCCGCCGTAGATCCCGACGCCGGGGCGGGTGAGCTCGAAATGATAGTCCGGCCCGAGCAGGATGCCGCCGGTCGCGGACAGCGAGCGCGGCACGTCGAGCCCGTCGGTCATCTCGCGGAAGGTCCGCAGCTGGAACGCGTTCATGCCGTGCGACGGCTCGTCGGCGCAGGCGAGGTGCGACATGATCAGCACGGGCTTCTGCGCCAGCGCGATCTCGCGCAGCGCCGACCATTCCGCCGGCTCCATACCGAGCCGGTTCATGCCGCTGTCGAGCTGGATGCCGAAGCTGTGGCCGGGCAGGGCCTCGACGTGGCGCAGCATCTGGTCGATGGAATTCAGCATCGGCGTCAGGCGGTGGTCGCGGATGATCTCGGCGTCGCCGTTCATGTGGCCGGAAAACACGCAGATCTCGGGCCCGGCCCCCAGCGCGCGGCGCACCGCGATGCCCTCGTGCGCGGTTGCGACGAAGAAGCGCCGGGCGCCTTCCGCGGCCAGCGCCGGGGCAACCCGCGCGACGCCGAGCCCGTAGCCATCCGCCTTCACGACGGCGCCGGCCTCGCCGGTGGTTGCGTTGGCGAGTGCGCGCCAGTTGGCGCGGATCGCGGCGAGGTCGATTGTGAGCTGTGCCTGTGCCATGCCCCGCTTGGAGCCCAAGCCCGCCGGAGCGTCAAGAGGCAAAGCGGCACGGGGCCGCAAGGCCGCCATGCCGCTGCCGGATCAGTAGCCTTCGCCGTCCTGCTGCCAGGGTTTGACGAGATTGCCGAAGCGGGTGAACTGGCTCTCGAAGGACAGCTCGACCGTGCCGATGGGGCCGTGACGCTGCTTGCCGATGATGACCTCGGCCTTGGCGTGCAGGCGGCTCATGCGCTCCTGCCAGGCGGCCATTTCGTCGAGCCGGTCGTCCGAGGGCTTTTCCCGCTCGACGTAGTATTCCTCGCGGAACACGAACATCACCACGTCGGCGTCCTGTTCGATCGAGCCCGATTCCCGAAGGTCCGAGAGCTGCGGCCGCTTGTCGTCCCGGCTTTCCACCTGACGCGAGAGCTGCGACAGGGCGATGACGGGGATGTTAAGTTCCTTGGCGATCGCCTTGAGACCCATGGAGATTTCCGCGATCTCCTGCACCCGGTTGTCGGCGGTGCCGCGCAGCAGCTGCAGGTAGTCGACGATGATGAGGTCGAGCCCGTGGGTCCGCTTCAGGCGCCGCGAGCGCGCCGCAACCTGGCTGATCGGCAGCGCGGGCGTGTCGTCGATGTAGAGCGGGCAGGCCTCGAGTTCCTTCGCGGCGTCCACGAAGCGGCGGAACTCCTTCTCGTCCATGTCGCCCTGGCGGATCTTGTGGGACGAGATCTCCGAGGCCTCGGCGAGGATCCGGCTGGCGAGCTGTTCGGCGCTCATCTCGAGCGAGAAGAAGCCCACGACGCCGCCATCGATGGCACCCTCGGTGCCATCGTGCTTCATGCCGCGCTTGTAGGCCTTGGCGATGTTGAAGGCGATGTTGGTGGCCAGCGAGGTCTTCCCCATCGAGGGGCGACCGGCGAGGATCAGAAGGTCCGACGGGTGCAGGCCGCCGAGCTTCTTGTCCATGTCGATGAGCCCGGTCGAGATGCCGGCAAGCCCGCCCTCGCGCTGGTAGGCCGCGTTCGCGACATTAACCGCGTCCGTTACGGCCCTGAGAAAGCTCTGGAAACCGCCTTCCGTGTGGCCCTGCTCGGCGAGCTTGTAGAGCGCCTGTTCGGCCTCGACGATCTGCTCGCGGGGCTCGGATTTCACGTCCACCTTCGCGGCGAAGAAATGGCCCGCGCCCAGGATCGCGGCGACCCGGTCGTAGACGTCGTTGTTGGTTAGGATCGCCCCCAGAAGCTGCTGTTCGGCCTCGATGGAGTGCGGCATGGTCTCGGGCTGCTCGACCTCGAGCCCTGCCGGGTTGAACACGCTTTGGTCGTTCATTGCTCTGCCTCTGCTTCCCGTCTGCCCCGCGGTTCGAGCGTCATAGCCTGCGCGCCCTTGCGAACCAATCTGGATAAGTGTGTGGAAAACCGCCGGGAAAAGGCGGTGGAGAACCCGGGGATATCCCGGGATCGTGCGCATATTGTAGCAAATTGCGCTCACGCCGCAACATCTGGATGCGGCGTTGCGATTCGGCGCGGGTTATCCCCGCGACCGATGCACAGTCATGCGCCGTTTTCCGCCTGCCACTTGCGCGGGTCAGACAGGAAGGCCTCGACCTGTGCCAGCGTGCCCGCATCGAAGCAGCCGCGCGCCTTGGCCTCGGCCAGGACGTCGTGCCAGGTGCAGAGGTAATGCAGGTCGACGCCGTGGTCGCCGAGCGTCTTCGTGGTCTCGGGGAAGATGCCGTAATAGAAGATCACCGCGGTGTGGCCGCAGCTGGCACCGGTCTCGCGGATGGCGTCGACGAAGTTCAGCTTCGAGCCGCCGTCGGTGGTCAGATCCTCGACCAGCAGCACCCGCTCGCCCTCAGACATGGCCCCCTCGATGCGCGCGCCGCGGCCGTGGCCCTTGGGCTTCTTGCGCACGTAGGTCATCGGCAGCGCCATGCGCTCGGCCACCAGCGCTGCAAAGGGGATGCCCGCGGTCTCGCCGCCAGCCACGTTGTCGAAGGCCTCGAAACCCGCGTTGCGCATCACGGT
>NZ_JAATOS010000461.1:0-3126 GCF_011806505.1 Salipiger sp. HF18
GGTGCGGCGCCGCCTCGAGCGCGGCATAGGGCACCGCCCGCAGCCCGTCCGCATCGGCGGGGGGGGCAACGAGAAGAAGGAGCAGGGCCAGCGCCCTCATCCGGCGTCGCTCCCGCCCGGCGGGGCGGGCAGGGTGCCCAGCAGTTCGCGGAACTCGAAGCGCAGGTTGTCGATGCCGAGCCCCTCGGGATCCTCGTTCTCGACCGTGAAGCCCGCGATGTCCGGGACAGCGCCCCGCCGCAGCAGGGTCAGCGTGCCGGTGTCGCGGTCGACCTGCCGGGTGATGGTCTGGATCAGCCGTCCGAGCCGGTCGAAGAACACCAGCGTCACCGTGCCACCCTCGCCGCCGCGGATGTCCACCGCCAGCGCCGGCTGGTCACGGTCGAAGAGCACGGCGATGGCGCCTTCGCCCACGGCGCCCGCATCGGGGAAGCCACGCGGACCGTGGCCCTTGAGCACGTTGTCGCCCCAGAGGTTGATGGTGCCGAGATTGGTGCCCTCTTCGCCGGGCAGCAGCGTCAGCGGCGGCTGCGGCAGGCCGGTCAGGTGGTCATGCCCGGTCGCGGTCTCGAGACGGCGAAGCGCTCGCCGAAATGCGCGCCCTTCCCGTCGATCACCCCGGTCAGCGCCCGCCCGACCCCGTAGCCCGAGGGCAGGGACGAGAAGTCGATGATCCGGGTGAAGCGCAAAAGGTCGGTCGGGACCTCGCAGATCGGATCCTCGCAGGCGAGCGCCGGAGAGGCGCAGAGAAGCAGGACGAGCCAGCGCATGGATCCGAGGATACACCGCTTCGGAGCGAGTCCTCAGCGTTTTTTCGCCTTTGAAAACAGGGCGTCGAGCCGTCGCGCCTCGTCTGCCAGCCCCCAGGGCGGATTGATCACGAAGAGCCCCGAGCCCACCATCCGGTGGCCCTCGCGGATCGGCGGGAAGCGGACCTCGTGGCGCAGCGCCTCGGGATGGTCGCGGGTCAGCGCCTGCAGCATCGGGGCGTGCAGCCCCGAGGTCAGGATCGGGTACCACAGCGCCAGCACGCCGACGTTCCATTTCTTCGCCACGGCGGAGAGGAATTTCGGGATGCGGTCGTAGTCCTGCTTCACCTCGTAGGAGGGGTCGACCAGCAGCAGGCCCCGGCGCGGCTCGGGCGGGCAGAGGCTCTGGGCGAGCTCGAAGCCGTCCTGCCGGCGGATCGAGACATTGGGCGCGCGCAGTGCCTGCCGCAGCGCCGCGTGCTCCTGCGGGTGAAGCTCGGCGAGGTGCAGCTGGTCCTGCGGGCGCAGCAGCGTGGCCGCGATCAGCGGCGAGCCAGGGTAGGCGTGGGGACCGTTCTCGCTGCGGATCCGGGCCAGCGCGCGGGCATAGGGATGGCTCGACGGCAGCGCCTTCGACAGCGCGCCGATGCCTTTCTCGGCCTCGCCGGTCTTCAGCGCCTCGGCGCTCGACAGGTCATAGAGCCCGCGCCCGGCGTGGGTCTCGATGTACGTGAGCGGCTTGTCCTTCTGCGTCAGGTACTCGAGCATCCACGCCAGCAGCGCGTGCTTCTGCACATCGGCGAGGTTTCCGGCGTGGTAGAGGTGTTGGTACGACAGCATTTTTGACCCGTAAGTTGCTGAAATCGTTCAGCCTGATTTCACCGTTTCAACAGCGTTTCAATGTTCGCGTTTTGGTTTCGTTCTGTCCATACGCGCTTTCTGGGCCTCTGTCGCCCGCGCTTTCTGTTGCGCGGCCCCGGCGTAGAGGCGGATCATGGCGCCGCTGGCGTGGCCGGTGATCGCCTTCACGTGGTCGCTGGTCATGCCCGGGATGGCGGCGATTTCAGACGCGGCCGCATAGCGCAGAGCGTGGATGTCGTAGTCCTCGGCCCCGATCTTCCGGCGCACCGTCATGATGTCCTTGTGGGCGGAGGGGTAGCTGATCCGCTGCCCGTCCTCACGGCAGACGATGAACAGCCCGCGCTTTTTCTCTGCGGCCAGCACGGCGCGCAGACGGTCGGTTAGGGGGATGTAGAGCTCAGCCTTCGTCTTCCCCTGCACCAGCGTGAATCCGTCGTCGTCCAGGTCAGACCAGCGCAGTTTCAGCACGTCGTCGATCCGCTGGCCGGTGCCGAGAAGCATCTCGAAGAGAAGCAGGGCCCGGCCCTCTGCCTCCGCCCGAAACGCCTCGATGAGATCTGCCGGCCACGGCTTGCGCTTCTTGCCTGTCGGGCTGAGCCTCTGGATATCCTGCGCCGGGTTGCGGTCGATCCATCCGATCTGGACCGCGTACTTCATCAGCACCAGCAGCGTGTCGATCTTGCGGTTCGCGTCGGTCGGCTTGTCCGCCAGGGCGTCCCGCATCTCGTAGACATGGACCGCGCGCAGCTTCGCGGGATCTACCTTGCCCGCCGTCTCGCGCAAATAGCGGAAGTTCCGCTCGTGGTTCCGGCGGGTGTTGTGCGCGTAGTTCGCCCACTGCGGCGACTTCATGAAAAGCTCGATGAGCTTGCCAATGTTCTGCTTCGGCGTCGCGACGCGGCCCCGCATCAGCCGGGCGTAATCGGCGGCGAACTCGGCGGTGCCGGGCTTGCTCTGGATGCGCTGGCAGACCCCGCCACGGACGAAGTAGAGATAGCCCTTCTTGCCTCGGGCGTAGACGTAGGCGGGGAGGCTTCTTTTCACCTGCGGTTCCAGTTCACGAGGTCTGGTTCATCACCGTCCAGCCTGCCGACGGTAGGCGCGATTTTGTAGACGCGGGACTGGTGCTCGATGGTAATGGTCACGCCGGTATTCTGGCATACCTGCGCGGCCTCTGTGAGCCATTTCGGCGGTTCTGGTTGGTGATGCGCCGGCATCACTCGGCTCCCCCCGTGATGGCGCGGTATATCGCGCGTGTGAGGTAGAGCCACTCGACGGCGCCCGAGGCGAGCGTCGGCAGGATCCACCAGCCGTTCGGAAGCTGGCTCTGCAGGAGGGGTGTTTTCGGCAGATAGAGCCTCATCCTTGTGCTCGTTGAGGAACTGGATCTCGCTCTCGCCGGTGTCGCGGTTGACCGACGAGCAGACCTCGAAGACCGAGACCAAGCGGGACCGGGTGCGCCGCCTGCTGATCGACCCGCTGACCGAGCACGGCTTCCGCAAGCCGGGCGACGTGT
>NZ_JAATOS010000045.1:0-17921 GCF_011806505.1 Salipiger sp. HF18
CCACGGTCTCCATCGGTTTGCGGGTGGAGGTGCGGCTTGGGGCCGGCGCGGGCTTGGGCGCCGTGTCCGCGGGCTTCGACGCGGGGCTTGCGGCAGGTTTCGGAGCCGGGGTCGGGGTCGCCGCGGGCTTCGGTTCAGGCGTGGCGGCCGGCGCGGGCGCGGCCGCCGTGCGCGACTTGCCCAGCGACGGCGCGTAGCCGCAGACCTGCTCGCGGTCGCGGGTCACCCGCGGCACCCAGATCACCGCATCGTCGAAGCCGGCGCGCACGAAAACGCAGCCACGGCTGTCGACGTACTGGGTCGCCGAGTAGCTCGCGGGAGGAAGCTCCGCAGGCGTGTCGATGGTCTCGATACCCTGGGCCAGGGCAGGCCCGGTGGCCATGCTCGCACACACCGAGGTCATGGCGAAGATCGCCAGTGTTTTCAATCGCATGGCCGCCCTCACAGATACGGAGGAATCATGCCTCATACACCGAAGCCTGTAAAGCGCCCGGATCGTCTACTTGGTGCCGAACATGCGGTCTCCCGCATCCCCTAGTCCCGGGACGATGTAGCCCTTCTCGTTCAGGTGGTCGTCGAGCGAGGCGGTCACGATCGGCACGTCCGGGTGCGCCTCTTCCATCCGCACCACGCCCTCGGGCGCCGCCAGCAGGCAGAGGAAGCGGATGTCCTTGGCGCCGGCCTCTTTCATCAGGTCGACCGCAGCGACCGAGGAATTGCCCGTCGCGAGCATCGGGTCGACGAGGATGACGGTGCGGTCCTCGAGCTTCTTGGGCACCTTGAAGTAGTATTGCACCGGCTTCAGCGTTTCCTCGTCGCGGTAGAGACCGACGAAGCCCACGCGCGCGGCGGGCACCAGCTCGAGAATGCCGTCGAGCAGGCCGTTGCCGGCGCGCAGGATCGAGACCAGCACCAGCTTCTTGCCCTCGATCACCGGCGCGTCCATCTCGCAGAGCGGCGTCTCGATCTTCTTGGTGGTCACCGGCAGCGCGTGGGTGACCTCGTAGGCCAGCAGCAGGCTGATCTCGCGCAGGAGCTGGCGGAAGGAGGCGGTCGAGGTGTCCTTCTCGCGCATCAGGGTCAGCTTGTGCTGAACCAGCGGGTGATCGACGACGGTAAGATGCTGTTTCATGGCCCCGGTGCTCCTCTCGCGTGTGTTGCCTACCTCATTAGCCGCGGGCGTGCGGCCCCGCAACGACAAGGGACGCCCTGCAGCCGATGCGACACGCCCGATGCCGCGATGCCGGGCAGCGCCGCCGCTCAGCCGAGCCGCTTGAGCAGCGCCGCGCGGGTGTCCTCGTCGCAGAACGCCGCCTCGGCCGAGGTCCGCGCGATCTGGGCGAACACCTCCTCGTCCCAGCCGAAGGTCTTGGCCAGCCGCTCGTATTCGTCGGCCATGGTGGTGTGGAAGAACGGCGGATCGTCGGTCGAGACGGTGACCTTCACCCCCCTTTCGCGCAGCCTCTCAATCGGATGCGCCGAGAGCCTCGGGTAGACCCCGAGCGTCACGTTGGAACCCGGACAAACCTCGAGAACAATCCCGTTCTCTACAAGTTTATCCACAAGCGCGAGATCTTCGATGGCACGCACCCCGTGACCGATGCGTTCGACCCTCAGATCGTCCAGCGCGTCGAAAATCTCGCGCGGGCCGCGCCATTCGCCGGCGTGCGAGGTCAGCCGCAGCCCGGCCTCGCGCGCCATGTCGAAGCTGTAGGCGAAGTCCTTCTGGCTGCCGCGGTTCTCGTCGCCCGCCATGCCGAAGCCCACCAGCCAGTCGCCCGCGGTCTCGGCCGCGCAGAGCGCCGCGCGCTTCGCCCGCTCGGGCCCGAAGTGCCGCACGCAGGTCACGATGCCGCGCAGGGTGATGCCCATCGTCCTCTCGGCGGCCTCCGACGCCTCGCGCATGGCGTGCAGGTATTCGCGCCACGCGCCGAGGTCGCCACCGCCGCAGAAATCGGGCGAGAGGAAGGTCTCCGAATAGATCACGCCGCTTTCGGCGCTCTTCTCGAGCACCGCGAGGGTGAGCCGCGCGTAGTCGTCGGGGCTGCGCAGAACCGAGGTCGCGGCCTCGTAAATCGTTAAGAAACGGTTAAAATCCGTGTAGGCGTAGTTTCCGTCCTCGGCGAACACCCCGTCGAGCCGGACGGATTTCTCCTGCCCCAGGCCACGGATGAAGGCCGGCGGCGCGGCGCCTTCGAGATGCAGGTGCAGCTCGACCTTCGGCAGCGCCCGCAGCGCCGCGATGCGTTCCTCGTCCATCACAGGAAGCTTCTCCCCGACCCCGATGATTCAACTTGAAGATGCGCGGCGATGCTCGCCGCCACGTCGGCGAAGGCCACATGCCCCAGCGCGCCCGCGCCCCGGCCTGCGACCAGCACCGGCACCCGTTCGCGGGTGTGATCTGTGCCGGTCCAGCTCGGATCGTTGCCGTGATCCGCAGTCACCAGCAGGATGTCGTCTTTGCGCAAGCGTGGCAGCAGGCGGCCAAGTTCGGCGTCGAACCACTCGAGCGCCCTCGCGTAGCCCGATATGTCGCGACGGTGCCCGTAAAGGCTGTCGAACTCGACGAAATTGGCAAATGTCAACGCGCCGTCCACGGAGTTATCCACAAGGTCGCCCAGATGCTGCATGAGCTGCGCGTCATCGCCTTTGTGCAAGTGGTCGATCCCCTCCATCGAGAAGATGTCGCCGATCTTGCCGACCGCATGCACCTCGCGCCCCGCATCCTGCGCCCAGTTGGTCAGGATCGGACGCGGCGGCCGGATGGCGTAGTCGTGGCGGTTGCCCGGGCGCCGGGAGCCGCCCCCCGCCCCCCCCCAGGGGCGCGCGCGCCCCCCCCCCCCCCTCCTCTCGCGCCGCATGGGGGCCCCGCGCCGGCCGGATGGCGTGGCCGTGGCGGTTGCCGGTGCGCCGGAAGCTGCCCTCGGCGCCCACGAAGGGACGCGCGATCACCCGCCCCACCTTCATCTCGTGCAGCATGGGGGCCACGCGCTCGCAGAGATCCAGCAGCCGCGCGAGGCCGAAGCTCTCTTCATGGGCGGCGATCTGGAAGACGCTGTCGGCGGAGGTGTAGCAGATCGGCCAGCCGGTCCGCAGGTGCTCGGGCCCGAAGCGGTCCAGCATCACCGTGCCCGACCCGTGGCAGTTGGCCAGCGTGCCCTCGGTGCCCGCGATCTCGCGCACCCGCGCCAGCAGCGCCTCGGGAAAGACCGGCTGCGCGACGGGGAAGTAGTGCCAGTCCCACGGCACCGGCAGCCCGGCGAGTTCCCAGTGGCCCGAGGGCGTGTCCTTTCCGCGCGAGCTCTCGGTCGCGGCACCCCAGAGCCCTTGCGGCGCGGCCCCCAGCCCCGGCGGCAGGGTGCCGCTGGCAAGCTCCACCGCGCGCCCCAGCCCGAGCCCGTCGAGCACCGGCAGGCACAGCGGCCCGCTGCGGCCGTCCTCGGCCTCGCCCCGGGCACAGGCCTCGGCAATGTGCAGCACGGTGTTGGCCCCTGAGTCGGGCACGCCGTCGTTGAAATAGGATCCCGCGTCCGGTGCGCCGCCGATGCCGACGGAATCGATCACCACGAGAAACGCCCTCATCCGATGCGCTCCCGGATCAGCGGCCCCGCCACCGCGGGCGCGCCCAGCGCGATGGCACGGGTCACCACCTGCGCCGCGGCCTCGGCCTGGTCCTCGCGGGCGGCATGCACGCGGGCGAGCGGCTCGCCCTTCTCGACCCGCTGGCCCAGCCGCACCACGTCCGAGAGCCCCACGGCAGGGTCGATCATGTCGGTCTCGACTGTGCGGCCACCTCCCATGTGCACCACTGCAAGCCCCAGCGCCTCGCCGTCGATCGCCGCGACATGGCCCGCCTCGGGCGCCGGGATCTCGCGGATCACCGTCGCCTCGGGCAGGTAACGGCCCCAGTCCTCGACGAAATTGTGCGGCCCGCCGAGCCCGTAGATCATCCGGCCCATGTGCTCGGCGGCGGCGCCCGAGGCCAGCGCCTCGCACAGCCGGGCCTCGGCCTCCCTGATGCCCGCGCCCTCGAGCAGCGGCGTGCCCAGCGCCAGTGTCAGCTCGTGCAGCGGCCCCTCTTCGCGCCCGGTCAGCACCCGCATCGCCGCGTCGACCTCGAGCGCGTTGCCCAGCGCCGCGGCGATCGGCTGGTTCATGTCGGTGACGAAGGCGGTGGTGGGACAACCCGCCGCGTTGGCAGTCGAGACCAGCGCCCCGGCCAGCGCACGGGCCTCGGCGTCGGTCTTCATGAAGGCGCCGGAGCCCACCTTGACGTCGAGCACCAGCCCCTCGAGCCCCGCGGCCAGCTTCTTCGACAGGATCGACGAGGTGATGAGATCGAGGCTCTCGACCGTGGCGGTCACGTCGCGCACCGCGTAGAGACGGCGGTCGGCGGGGGCGATCCCGGCCGAGGCCGAGACGATGGCGCAACCCGCCTCCTTCACCACGCGCCGGAACTTCGCCTCGTCCGGGGCGACAGCATAGCCGGGGATGGCATCGAGCTTGTCGAGCGTGCCGCCGGTGTGGCCGAGCCCGCGGCCCGAGATCATCGGGACATAGGCGCCGCAGGCGGCCAGCGCGGGGGCCAGCACCAGCGAAACGCAGTCGCCAACACCGCCGGTGGAATGCTTGTCGAGCACCGGCCCGTCGAGATCCCAGCGCAGCACGTGGCCCGAATCCCGCATCGCCAGCGTCAGCGCCACGCGGTTCTCCTCCGAGAGCCCGCGCAGGCAGACGCCCATGGCGAAGGCCCCGGCCTGGGCCGCGCTCACGCTGCCATCGGCCAGCCCCGTCGCGAACCACCGCAGCCCGTCGGTCGCCGGTTCCTCTCCGCGCCTCAGCGCTGCGATGACGTCGCGCGCATCCATCACACCCGGTCCATGTCGTCCGGACAGAAGGCGCCGGGCAGAAGCTCGCCCACGGTGGTCTCGAGCACCTCGCCCGAGACCGTGGCAAGGATCACCTTCGTCTCGGCCCGCGCGAACTCCGAGAGCTTCTGGCGGCAGCCGCCGCAGGGCGGCACCGGGCGCGGGCTGTCGGCGATGACATAGGCCTCGACGATCTCGGTCTCGCCCGCGGCCACCATGGCCGCGATGGCGCCGGCCTCCGCGCAGGTGCCCTCGGGATAGGCCGCGTTCTCGACGTTGCAGCCGGCGTGCACCGTGCCGGAGGGTGTGCGCACCGCGGCCCCCACCTTGAACCGGGAATAGGGCACGTAGGCATTCTCGCGCACCGCCCGCGCCGCTTTTTCGAGTTCCATGACGCTCTCCTGCTGCCTGCTCGGAGATCCATGTTTGAAATCCCCCCGCCCGGATTGCAAGAGCCGCGCCGCTGGCACCGGCCGGCCTGCCTCCGGCGGGGATATTTGGGGCCACTGGAAACCGGGAGCCGCGCCCTGCCCTTCCAGTGGCTCAAAATATCCCGGGGGAGTCTCCGACAGGAGACGGGGCAGCGCCCCCTCCGCGCTATCGGTCCGCGCCGGGCATCGGGGTCTCTGCCCTGTTGTAGGGTTTCCAGTCCGCGATGTCGGGATAGCGCGCCCGGCGCCAGGCCCGGACCTTCGGGTTCATGATCCGGCGCCAGACCGGCGGCACCATCGCCGCCATGGTCATGATCGGGTAGCCGTAGGGCAGCTGCGGGGCCTCGTCCTCGGCGTAGGTCTGCAAGAGAGGGAAGCGGCGGTCGGGCTTGTAATGGTGGTCCGAATGGCGCTGCAGGTTGATCAGCAGCCAGTTGGTGGCGGTGTGGGCCGAGTTCCACGAATGGTGCGGCTGCACGTGCTCGTAGCGCCCGCCGCCTAGATGGCGGCGGGTCAGCGCGTAATGTTCGACGTAATTGGTGAGCTCGAGTTGCCAGATCGCCACCCCTGCCTGAAGCACGAAGAACAGCAGCCCGGTCCAGCGGCCGAGCAGGACCGCCAGCAGCAGCATGGCAAGTTGCAGAGCGAGGTATTTCCAGAACGGGTTGCGCCGGTGCCACCACGGCAGTCCGCGGCGGCGCAGCAGCGCGGCCTCGGCGCGGAAGCCGGAGGCCGGGCATTCGCGCAGCACCCTTGGATAGTAGCGGTGGAAGCCCTCGTTGTAGCGCGCCGTCACCGCGTCGCGCGGGGTGCCGACCCAGAGGTGGTGCACCAGCAGGTGCTCGGAGCGGAAATGCGAATAGAGCACCATCGCCAGCAGCCAGTCCGCGAGATGCCGCTCGAGCCGGTTGCGCTGGTGCATGAGCTCGTGGCTGTAGACGATGCCGACCGAGCCGCTCATGACGCCGGTGCCGAACATGACGCCGAAGAGCTCCCAGCCGCCAAGGTGGTGGCTTTGTGCCACGTAGCAGATCAGCGAGAACAGCGTCACGAACTGCACCGGCGCCCAGAGGATCACCCCGGCGCGGTACCAGAGCAGATGGCGTTCCTCGGTCTGCGAGTCGGCGTTCTGCTCGTTGAGCCCGAGCGCCGCGTCGAGGGCCGAGAACAGGTACCACGTGGCGAGCGGCGGGAGCAGCACCCAGAGCCCGCCCTGAACCGCCCCCACCCAGACCAGCGGCGGCAGGATGTAGGTCAGCCAGAAGGGCATCGCCGCGGTGACGCGGGCGAGCTTGTCGGTGGGGATCATCGTCGCTCTCCGTTCGGACCGGACGACGAGACAGATCGCCCTGCCCTCGCCGCCCATGCCGCGCAGCTTAGCGGCGCCCGCGTCCCGGCGCCACGGCAGGAACGCCGCGGCGTGGGCCCAGGCTCAGCTGCCGCGGGCAAGGTCGAAGGCCTTGCGCATCACCGTCGGCAGGTCCGAGGGGCTGAACGCGGGCAGCTCGACGAACTCGCCGCGGCTCGGGACACGCTCCATCGGCACCAGCGCGGTCTTCACCGTCAGGCGCAGGTGGAAATGTGTGAAGGTGTGCCGCGCCTCCTCGGGCAGGGTCTTCCACTCGGCACGGATCGGCGGCGCCTCCTCGGGCGCCTCGTTCCACTCGCTGCCGGGCCAGCCCAGCATGCCGCCGAGCAGCCCCTTGTCCGGGCGACGCTCGAGCAGCCACGCGCCATCGACCCGGCGCGCGAGATAGGCGATACCCAGGCGCACCGGCTTGCGCTTCTTCGGCACCTTCTTCGGCAGCTCGGCGGCGGTGCCCGCGTCCCATGCGGCGCAGGAGGGCCGCCACGGGCAGAGCCCGCAGGCCGGATTGCGCGGCGTGCAGATCGTGGCGCCGAGATCCATCACCGCCTGCGCGTAGCAGCCCGGGCGCTCATCGGGCGTGAGCGCCGCCGCGTAGCCCGTCAGCACGGGCTTTGCATCGGGCAACGGCGTGTGCTCGTCGTGCAGCCGCGCCATCACCCGCTCGACGTTGCCGTCCACCACCGTCGCCGGCAGGTCATAGGCGATCGCCGCGACCGCCCCCGCGGTGTAGGGCCCGACGCCGGGCAGCTGCAGCAGCGCTTCCTGGCTGTCGGGGAAGACCCCGCCATGCTCCGAGGCCACGACCCGCGCGCATTTCAGCAGGTTGCGGGCACGGGCGTAGTATCCGAGCCCGGCCCAGGCGGCCATGACGTCGGCGTCCTCGGCGGCAGCGAGGTCCGACACCGTGGGCCAGCGCGCGGTAAACGCCTCGAAATAGGGTTTCACCGCCGGGACGGTGGTCTGCTGGAGCATGATCTCGGACAGCCAGACCCGGTAGGGATCGGGGCGCACCCCCGCCGCACGGGCCCGCGGGCCGATCCGCCACGGCAGGTCCCTGGCATGCCGGTCGTACCATTCCAGCAGGTCCTCGGCACGGGCAGCTTCACGCACGACTGACTTTCCCTTGATTGAACGATTCCGGGCTGGCGCCCGCGACAGCGCCCACTAGAATAGCGCCGACGAGAGGGATTCAAGATGCAA
Organism: Salipiger sp. HF18; assembly: GCF_011806505.1. Taxonomy (NCBI): domain Bacteria; kingdom Pseudomonadati; phylum Pseudomonadota; class Alphaproteobacteria; order Rhodobacterales; family Roseobacteraceae; genus Salipiger; species Salipiger sp. HF18. Next base: position 7,869 of record NZ_JAATOS010000045.1, read on the forward strand.
CGGCGCAGCACCACGACCTACGGTTTCGCCCAGACCGGCGGACTTCTCAAGAACAGCATCCGCCGCGCCAGCGAAAGCCGCGGCTTCGCCCAGTCCCGCGTCCTGACCCATTGGGAGGAAATCGCGGGCAGCGACATGGCCGCGATCTCGCGCCCGGTCGAGATCAGCTATTCCCGCGGCGGCATGGGGGCCACGCTCACCCTGCTGACCACCGGCGCCAACGCCCCCCTGCTCGAGATGCGCAAGGAAGAGCTGCGCGAGCGGGTGAACGGCATCTACGGCTACAACGCCATCGCCCGCATCCGCGTCACCCAGACCGCCGCCACCGGCTTCGCCGAGGGCCGCGTCGCCTTCGAGCACCGTCCCGCGGCCAAGCCCGAGACCGCGCCGCGCCCCGAGGCCCTGAACGAGGCCCATCGCGCCACCGAGGGCATCGGCGACGACAGCCTGCGGCAGGCGCTTGAACGTCTCGGTGCCAACGTCATAACCAGATCACAACGCTGACCATCTCCCGCGACAGGAAGATCATGCTGAAAGAAGGAAGACCGATGAAGCGTATCCTGACCACTGCGGCCCTCGCGGCCGTGCTCGCCGCCGGCGGCAGCTGGGTTCTCAGCCCCTCCGCCCAGCCCCCCCTCGGCGCCGCCGGCGCGCAGGAGGCCGCCTCGCCGGTGGTGGACATGACCCTCGGTCAGGCCGACGCGCCAGTCGAGATCATCGAGTACGGTTCGTTCACCTGCCCGCACTGCGCCGCGTTCGAAGAGACCGTGTTCCCGCAGATCAAGGAAAACTACATCGATACCGGCAAGGTGAAGTTCACTTTCCGCGAGGCCTATTTCAACAAGTACGACATGTGGGCCTCGCTGATGGCGCGCTGCGGCGGCGAGATGAAGTACTTCGGCATCGTCGACATGATCTACTCGACCCAGAACGAGTGGGCCCGGCAGAGCTCCGAGCAGGGCGTCGCCGACGCGATCCGCAAGATGGGCCTGCAGGCTGGCATCGGCCAGGAAGAGCTCGACGCCTGCATGCAGGACGGCGAGCAGCTGAAGGCGCTGGTCGCATGGTACCAGGGCAACGTCGAGAAGGACGGGTTCAACTCGACCCCGTCGTTCATTGTCGACGGCGAGCTGCACAGCAACATGCCCTACGACGAGTTCTCCAAGCTCCTCGACGAACGGTACGAAGCGGCGCAATGACCTCGGCACCTCGCGGACCCCTCGAAGGGGTCAGGGTCATCGAACTGGCCCGGATTCTGGCTGGCCCCTGGGCCGGCCAGATCCTGAGCGACCTCGGCGCCGAGGTCATCAAGATCGAAGCCGACCGCGGCGACGACACCCGCAAGTGGGGTCCGCCCTTCATCGACCGCGGAGACGAGCGCTCCGCGGCGTATTTCCATTGCTGCAACCGGGGAAAGCACTCGGTGGTGGTGGACATCTCGACTCCCGAGGGTCAGGCGCAGATCCGCGAGATGGTGCAGGACGCCGACATCCTGATCGAGAACTTCAAGGTCGGCGGGCTTGCCAAGTACGGGCTCGATTTCGCCTCGCTGGCGCAGGTGAACCCCGGGCTGATCTACTGCTCGATCACCGGCTTCGGGCAGGACGGCCCCTACGCCCACCGCGCGGGCTACGACTACATCATCCAGGGCATGTCGGGCTTCATGTCGATCACCGGCAATCCCGACGGCCAGCCGCAGCGCACCGGGGTAGCGATCACCGATCTCTTCACCGGGCTCTACTCGGTGTCGGGCATCCTCGCGGCGCTGCACCAGAAGCAGCGCACCGGCAAGGGCCAGCACGTCGACATGGCGCTGCTCGACTGCGCCGTCGCGGCGACCGCGAACCAGGCGATGAACTACCTCGCCACCGGCGAGGCCCCGGGGCGGACGGGCAACTACCACCCGAACCTCACTCCCTACCAGGTCTTCGACTGCTCGGACGGCTACATCATCATCGCGACCGGCAACGACCCGCAGTACCAGCGCCTGTGCCGCCTGCTGGGGCTCGACGATCTGGCCGAGCACCCGGACTACCTGACCAACGCCGACCGTATCGCCAACCGCACCGCGCTCGAGGCGCAGCTGATGGCGGAGACCCGCAACTGGTCCAAAGCCGACCTGCTGGCCGGATGCGAGCGCGAGGGCATCCCCGCGGGCCCGATCAACGATCTCTCCGAGGTCATGGCCGATCCGCAGGTGCAGGCGCGCGGCATGCAGATCTCGCCCGAGGGCGTGCCCGGCGTGCGCTCGCCGTTCAAGTTCTCGGACGCCGAGCTCTGCCTCGACCGGGCCTCGCCGAAACTCGGCGACGGCTGACACGGCACGGCACGGGGGCCCCGCCCCCATCCCAGCCTTCGGGCCCGGAGGACACCGCGAGCAAGGCGCTCCCGGTTTCCTCTGGCCCGAAATATCCCCGCCGGAGGCAGGCCGGACCGTGCCGCCCGGAGCATCATCGCCCTATCGGCACTGTGGCATCGCCGGCCCCATCCGGCGCGTCACGGCGGGCGCCCCCGAATCCCGCCTTGCTCCCCCCTGCCCCCACACGATAAAGCAACCCGCACCAATCACCTCGTGTGGAGCCCGCGTGACCCGTTACCTCGCCCCCCTGCTCTTCGGCCTGATCGGCGCCGGCATCCTCGTCGCGCTTGGTCTGTGGCAGATGCAGCGGCTCGAGTGGAAACAGGCCGTGCTGGCCGAGATCGAGAGCCGCATCTCGGGCGCGCCCGAGCCCCTGCCCACGATGATCGCCCCCGAGGAGCAGCGCTATCAGCCGGTGGAGCTCGACGGCGAGATCCTGCCCGGCGAGGTCCGCGTGCTGGTGAGCCAGAAGCAGATCGGCGCCGGCTACCGCATCGTCTCGCCCTTCCGCGCCGGCGACCGGCTGGTGCTGCTCGACCGCGGCTTCACCGCCGACGCGTTCAAGGACGCCTCGCGGCGCACCGGCCCCGCCCATGTGACCGGCAACCTGCACTGGCCCGACGACCGCAACTCGGCCACGCCCGAGAACGACACCAAGGCCAACATCTGGTTCGCCCGCGACATCGGCGCCATGGCCGAGACGCTCGACACCGAGCCGCTCCTCGTCATCGCCCGCAGCGTCGCTCCCGGCGACCCGAACATCGACCCGCTGCCGGTGGACACCGGCGGCATTCCGAACGATCACCTGCAATATGCCATCACATGGTTTTCACTCGCCGTGGTGTGGCTGATCATGACCGCCTATTACATTGCGCGGCTACGAAAGACCGGAGAGACCTGATGCGCTACATCTCGACCCGCGGACAGGCGCCCGCGCTGAGCTTCGAAGAAGCGATGCTGTCCGGGCTCGCCCGCGACGGCGGGCTCTACGTGCCCGAGACGGTCCCGACCATGTCCGCGGACGACATCCGCGCGCTGCACGGGCTGAGCTACGAGGAAACCGCGTTCCGCGTGATGCGGCCCTTCGTGGGCGACGGCTTCACCGACGAGACCCTCGGCGATCTCATCACCAGGGCCTACGCGGGCTTCGGCCACAACGCCCGCGCACCGTTGGTGCAGCTGGCACCGGGGCACTTCCTGCTCGAGCTGTTCCACGGGCCGACGCTGGCGTTCAAGGACTTCGCCATGCAGCTCATCGGCCAGCTCTTCGAGGAGGCGCTGACCCGTCGCGGCGAGCGCGTGACCATCGTCGGCGCCACCTCCGGCGACACCGGATCGGCGGCGATCGAGGCCTTCAAGGGGCTCGACGCGGTCGACGTGTTCATCCTCTACCCGCACGGCCGGGTGTCCGAAGTGCAGCGCCGCCAGATGACCACGCCGACCGAGGCCAACGTGCATGCGCTTGCGATGGACGGTCACTTCGACGACTGCCAGGCCAAGCTCAAGGACATGTTCAACGACTTCACCTTCCGTGACGAGGTGCGGCTGGCGGGCGTGAACTCGATCAACTGGGCGCGGGTGCTGGCGCAGGTGGTCTACTACTTCTCCTCCGCCGTGTCGCTGGGCGCGCCCGACCGCGCCGTCAGCTTCACCGTGCCCACCGGCAATTTCGGCGACATCTTCGCGGGCTACATCGCCAAGAAGATGGGCCTGCCCATCGACCGGCTGGTGGTCGCCACCAACCAGAACGACATCCTGCACCGCTGCCTGTCCTCGGGCGACTACCGTACCTCGGAAGTGCGCCCGTCGATCTCGCCCTCCATGGACATCCAGGTCAGCTCGAACTTCGAGCGCGCGCTCTTCGATGCCTACGGCCGCGACGGCTCGGCCGTGGCGCAGCTGATGGCCGAGCTCAAGGCCGGCGGCTTCAACGTGAGCCAGGGCGCGCTGCAGGCGCTGCGCGAGCATTTCGAGAGCGGCCGCGCCTCGGAGGACGAGACCCTCGCCACGATCCGCAAGGCGCAGCAGACCATGGGCGAGCTGCTCTGCCCGCACTCCGCCATCGGCGTGAAGGTGGCCGACGAGCACCGCGTCGCCGGTACGCCGATGATCACCCTCGCCACCGCCCATCCGGCCAAGTTCCCCGACGCGGTGGAACAGGCCAGCGGCATACGCCCGCCGCTGCCCGCCCGCATGGCCGACCTCTTCGACCGCCCCGAGCGCGTGACCCGCGTGCCCAACGACCTCGCGGCCCTCGAAACCCTCATCCGGGAGCGTATTGTAAAGTGACCGTGGAACAGACGACCCTCAAGAACGGCCTCCGCATCGTCAGCGAGCGCATGGACGGGCTGCAATCGGCCTCGCTCGGCATCTGGGTGACCGCAGGCGGCCGCAACGAACGTGTCGAGCAGAACGGCATCGCGCATTTCCTCGAACACATGGCGTTCAAGGGCACCAAGACCCGCAGCGCCCTGCAGATCGCCGAGGCCATCGAGGACGTGGGCGGCTACATCAACGCCTACACCTCGCGCGAGGTGACCGCCTACTACGCCCGCGTGCTCGAGAACGACACGCCGCTGGCGATGGACGTGATCGGCGACATCCTGATGAACCCGGTCTTCGACACCCGCGAGATCGAGACCGAGCGCCACGTCATCCTGCAGGAGATCGGACAGGCGCTCGACACGCCCGACGACGTGATCTTCGACTGGCTGCAGGAGCGTGCCTACCAGAACCAGCCGCTCGGCCGCACCATCCTCGGAGAGGCCGCCAACGTGAAGGCCTTCGGCCGCGAGGATCTCGAGACCTTCGTGACCGAGCATTACGGCCCCGAGCAGATGATCCTCTCGGCCGCCGGTGCCGTCGACCACGGCGCGCTCGTCAAGCAGGCCGAGGCGCTGTTCGGCGGGCTGTCGTCGCGCAAATCGAACGCCCCCGAGGGCGCCCGCTTCACCGGTGGCGAGACCCGCCACGAGAAGGCGCTCGAACAGGCGCATTTCGCGCTGGCCTTCGAGGGTCCGGGCTACAGCGACCCCGCCTTCTACGCGGCGCAGATCTACGCCATCGCGCTTGGCGGCGGCATGTCCTCGCGCCTGTTCCAGGAGATCCGAGAGAAGCGCGGCCTGTGCTACACGATCTTCGCGCAGACCGGCGCCTATGCCGACACCGGGCTCACCACGATCTACGCCGGCACCAGCGGCGAGGAACTGGGCGAGCTTGCCGGCATCACCATCGACGAGATGAAGCGCGCCGCTGAGGACATGAGCCCCGAAGAGGTCGCCCGTGCCCGCGCCCAGATGAAGGCCGGGCTGCTGATGGGGCTGGAAAGCTCGTCGTCGCGGGCCGAGCGCATGGCGCGGATGGTGCAGATCTGGGGCGAGGTTCCCGCCATCGAGGAAACCGTCGCCCGCATCGACAACGTCACCACCGGCGACGTCCGGGTGTTCGCCGAACAGGCGGCCTCGAGCGCGCCCGCGGCACTGGCACTCTACGGGCCGGTGAGCGGCGCTCCCGGTCTCGAGGCGTTGCAGGCCCGACGGGCGGCGTGATGCTCGGACGACGGCGCAGACTTCGGCTCGATCCCAAACGGCGGGTGCTGCGCCCGCCGCAGCACGGCGATTTCAACGCGTGGATGTCCCTGCGCATGGAAAGCCGGGCCTACCTGACGCCGTGGGAGCCCTCGTGGGCTCCCGACCACCTGACCCGGAGGGCCTTCACCAACCGGGTCTACTGGGCCAACCGCTCGATCGCGGGCGGCACCGCGGTGCCGCTTTTCGTGTTCCGACGCGACGACGAGCAGCTGCTGGGCGCCATCACCCTCGACAACATCCGCCGCGGCCCGGCGCAGTCGGGGGTGCTCGGCTACTGGACCGGCCAGCCCTACGCCCGGCACGGCTACATGCGCGAGACCATCGCGGCGCTTGTCCACCACGCCTTCGAGCGGCTGGACCTCAGCCGCATAGAGGCCGCCTGCCTGCCCGAGAACGTCGCCTCACGCGGGCTGCTCGAAAGCTCCGGCTTCAAGTACGAGGGTGTGGCGCAGAGCTACCTCCAGATCAATGGACGCTGGCGCACCCACGTGCTCTACGCCGCGCTGCGCATGGACCGGCGTGGCAAGACGCAGGTCGGCTGATCCCGCGCCACGCGCTACGACAAACGCCCGGGCATTGATCTTTCCGGCGCCCACGCATCGGTGACACACGCCCGCTGGCGTGGCCTCACGGAAATGTCAGTCCGCGCGCCGCGGATCGCTGTCAGGCTCTGTCCTATGCCCAAGGGAGAGCCGACCATGCCGCGCGCCGCCATCGCCGCCGTCACCGCCCTAGCCCTCGCCCCCGTGCCGCTCGAGGCGCAGGAAAGCCGCAGGCCGTCCCATTGCATCGCCATCGCCGACGCCGATCCGGGTCTGCAGTACGTGCACAAGGCCGCGTGGACAGAGCCGGTTCCCGACTACTCCGTGCGCATCCACTACGTCTCGCACGCGAGCTTCCTGCTTCAGACGCCGGGCGGGCTGAACGTGGTGACCGATTTCACCGGCTTCACAGGCACCGCGCCGCTGATTCCCGACGTCGTCACCATGAACCACGCCCACGGCACCCACTGGACCGCCAATCCCGATCCGGCGATTCCCCATGTCCTGCCCGGCTGGGGCGACTTCGGCGAGGGCATCGAGCATCACCTCGATCTGGGCGAGATGCTGGTGCGCAACGTCTCCACCGACATCCGCTCGTCCATGGGCGGGGTCGAGGAGAAAGGCAATTCGATCTTCGTCTTCGAGGTCGAGGGCCTGTGCATCGGCCATCTCGGCCACCTGCATCACGAGCCCAACGACGCGCAATACGCCGCGCTCGGGCGGCTCGACGTGCTGATGGTGCCGGTGGACGGCGGCTACACCATGGCGCTCGACGCAATGGTCCGGGTGGTAGAGCGGCTGCGCAGCTCGATCATCATCCCGATGCACTGGTTCTCGGGCAGCTCGCTGAGCCATTTCCTCGACGACGTCTCGGGCACCTTCGCCATCGACCGGCGCGGCGGGCCGGAGCTGGTCGTGAGCCTGCGCGACCTGCCGCCGCGCCCGACGGTGGTGGTGCTCGAACCCGAGTGGCTGCGCGAGTAGACCGCCCCTCGCCCGCCCTTGGCTTCGCCGCGATTTGCGACCATCTTGCGCCGCGAGAGGAGCCCTCATGACCCTGAATCCCGCCGACGACGCCTTTGCCGGAACCCTCGCCGCCGAGCTGCCCGACAACAGCCTGCGCCGGGCCGAGCCGCGCTATCTCGAAGAGCCACGCGGGCGCTGGCAAGGCAGCTCGGGCTGGGTCGCCCTGCCCCGCAGTGCCGACGAGGCGGCGCGGATCCTTCGCGCCTGCAACGCCGCGCGGGTGGGGGTCGTGCCGTTCGGCGGCGGCACCGGGCTGGTCGGCGGACAGGTTGCCCCCGATACGCCCGCGCCGCTGATCGTGTCGCTCGAGCGGATGAGCGCGATCCGGGCGGTCTATCCGCAGGAGAACGTGCTGGTGGCCGAGGCGGGCGCGGTGCTGGCCTCGGTGCAGGAGGCCGCGCGCGAGGCCGGGGCCACGGTCTTTGCCTACGGTGCCTTCCTCACCGCCGTGATCAACTTCTTCATCATCGCCTTCGTCGTCTTCATGCTGGTGAAGACCGTCAACCGGGTGAAATCGGCGGCCGAGAAGCCGGACGAGGTGGCGCCCGAAGTGAAGACCGGCCCCTCGGAACTCGACATCCTGATCGAGATCCGCGACTCGCTGAAGCGCTAGGCCGAACCGGCGTGCGGGCGGGGATAGGCGGCATCCTGAAGCCCCTGAAAGCCATGCGCGCGCGGCATGGCGGTGGTCGGTTGCGCGATGCGGGACGCTTCGCTATCAGGCGCGCACACGCAAAGAGGGCGACCATGAGCCAGGTCCTGAAAATCGCCTGCGGCAGTGTTGCCGTGGGCCTCGCTGTTCTCGCGATCAAGACCATCGCTTGGTGGCTGACCGGCTCCGTCGCGCTCTTGTCCGACGCGCTCGAGAGCATCGTCAACGTCGCGACGGCGCTGGCCGCGGTGGTGGCGCTGCGCATCGCCGCTCAGCCCGCCGATTCCCGCCATCCGTTCGGCCATCACAAGGCCGAGTATTTCAGCGCCGTGCTCGAGGGCGTGCTGATCGTCGTCGCGGCGATCCTGATCCTGCGCGAGGCCTGGTCGGCGTGGCAGGACCCACGCATCATCGAGGCGCCCTGGCTCGGGCTCGGGATCAACTGCGTCGCGAGCCTGATCAACGCGGCCTGGTGCTGGAAGCTGATCCGCACCGGGCGGCGCATGCACTCTCCCGCGCTCGAGGCCGACGGCAGGCACCTGCTGACCGACGTGGTTTCGTCCATCGGGGTCACGGCGGGCGTGGTGGCCGCGGTGCTCACCGGCTGGGCGTGGCTCGACCCGGCGCTGGCCGCGCTGGTGGCGCTCAACATCCTGTGGTCGGGCTGGCAGGTGGTGCGCGGCTCGGTCGGCGGGCTGATGGACGTCTCCGCCCCCGAGGAAGAGCTGGAGCAGATGCGTGCGCTGATCTCGGCCAATGCCGAGGGCGCCGTCGAGGCCCACGACCTGCGCTCGCGCCGCGCCGGCAGTGCGGTCTTCGTCGAGTTCCACCTCGTGGTGCCCGGCGACATGACCGTGGACGCCGCCCACGACATCTGCGACCGGGTCGAGGGGGCGCTGCACAAGGCCTTCGAGGGCAGCCGCGTGATCATCCACGTCGAGCCCGAGCACAAGGCCAAGCACAGCGGCATCGTGGTGCTCTGAGCCGCGGCCTTTCGTCCATTCGCTGATACGCCGATATCCGCCCAGCACCTTGCTGCGCGGATAGATCAGCGAGCGCCCGTTCAGCCCGGGCTCTCGGCGGTGCGCGGGTTGTTGATGCAGTAGAGGTAGCCCATCGGGATGTGGTTCCAGTGGTTGTTGTCGCGACCGCCGGCCTCGAGCAACAGCCCGCGGCGCCCCGCCTCGGCCAGATGCTTGGCCAGCACGCAACCCGCGCTGCCTGCTCCGAAGATGACGTGATCCCGGGACATTGGCCCTCCCCGTCCGCATCGCGGCTCACTTGTCTGACATTTGATATGTCAAACAATTGTGGGCGCCGCAGCCGGCGATGGTCGTGGCGTCATTTGGTTGCAGCCTGTGCGTGCCGGAGTGCCCTCAGACGGGCAGGGCGGTGGTCTTGAACACCGTGCGCAGGGCGAAGCTCGACTGCATCTGCGCGACGCCGGGCAGGCGGGTCAGGTACTGGCGGTGGATGCGGGCGAAGTCCTCGGTGTCTTCGGCCACGACCTTGAGGATGTAGTCGGCGGTGCCGGCCATCAGGTGACATTCCAGCACGTCGGGAATGCGCGAGACGGCCTTCTCGAAGGCGTCCAGCACCTCGTCGGCCTGCGCGCTCAGGGTGATCTCGACGAAGACCGTGGTGGGCATGTTCATCTTGCGCGCATCGAGCAGCGCCACGTAGCCGCGGATGAAGCCCTCGGTCTCGAGCCGCTGCACCCGGCGGTGGCAGGCGGAGGGCGAGAGATGAATCTGATCCGACAGGTCAGCGTTGGACATGCGGCCCTGTTTCTGAAGGACGCGCAGGATGCGGCGGTCGGTGTCGTCCAGATCCATGGTGATTTCTTTCGTCAAAGGGGCCGTTTGTCGAAGCTTCTACGCGGAG
>NZ_JAATOS010000462.1:0-3122 GCF_011806505.1 Salipiger sp. HF18
GTTGACCACGATGGGCGTCTTGCGGATCTGGCGCACGAAGTCGAGCGCCTTGGCCACGGCCACCTGACCGGTCTCGCGACCCTTGATGATCTCAACCAGCATCATCTTCTCGACAGGCGAGAAAAAGTGGATGCCGATGAACTGCTCGGGGCTGGACGAGGCCTTGGCGAGCTCCGTGATCGGCAGGGTCGAGGTGTTGGTGGCGAAGATGCAGTCCGGGCCCACGTGCGCGAGCACCTTCTTGGTGACCTCGGCCTTGACCTTCGGGTCCTCGAACACCGCCTCCACGATCAGGTCGCAGCCCGCGAGATCGGCATAGTCGTCGGTCGCGGTGATGAGCGCGAGCGCGGCCTCCTTCTTCTCGGGGGTGGCCTTCTTGCGGGCGATGCCCTTGTCCATGTAGCCCGCGGTGTAGGCGCGGCCCTTCTCGGCGGCCTCCTTCGACTGGTCGAGCAGCACCACCTCGATCCCCGCCATGGCCGAGACCAGCGTGATGCCGGCGCCCATCATGCCGGCGCCGAGCACGCCCACCTTCTTCACCCGCTGGTCTGGGACCTGCGGCCGGTTGGCGCCCTTCTCGAGCGCTTCCTTGTTGATGAAGAGCGACCGGATCATGGCGCTCGACGACGGGTTCAGCAGCACCGAGGTGAACCAGCGCGCCTCAATCTTCAGCGCCGTGTCGAAGGGCACCAGCGCACCCTCGTAGACCGCCGAGAGCATGGCCTTGGCAGCGGGGTAGACGCCCTTGGTCTTGCCGTTGACCATGGCCGAGGCGCCGACGAAGGTCATGAAGCCCGCCGGGTGGTAGGGGGCGCCGCCGGGCATCTTGTAGCCCTTCTCGTCCCAAGTCTTCACGATGTCGGCGGGCTTGGCGCTGAGCACCCAATCCTTTGCGGCGGCGAGGGGGTCGTCGCAGACCTCGTCGATCAGCCCCGCGGCCTTGGCCTTCTTCGGATCGCTGAGCTTGCCCTCGAGCAGGAAGGGCGAGGCCGCCATGGCGCCCAGCTTGCGCGACAGCCGCGTTGTGCCGCCGGCGCCGGGGAAGATGCCGACCATGATCTCGGGCAGGCCGATCTTGGCCTTGGGGTTGTCGGCGGCAAAGATCCGGTGGCAGGCCAGCGGGATCTCGAAACCGATCCCGAGCGCGGTGCCGGGCAGCACGCAGGCGATGGGCTTGCCGCCCTTGTTCCTGTCGTCCATCCCGGCGCGCTCGATCTTCCGCAGGATGCTGTGGATCTGCATGATCCCGGCGAAGATGCTGGATGCCGGATCGTCACCGCCGTCCTTGCGCATCTTGGCGAGCACATTGAGATCCATGCCTCCGGCGAAGCTGCCCGCCTTGCCCGAGGTGATGACGATGCCTTTCACGGCCTCGTCGGCAAGGGCCGCGTCGATGAAGCCGTCGAGCTGGCGGAAGCCCTCGATGCTCATGACGTTCATGCTCTTGCCGGGGGTGTCCCAGGTGATGATCGCGACGCCGTCGGCGCCGGTGTCCATGGTGAAGTCTGTGGTCATGTCGGTGCCTCCCCCTTACACGCGCTCGATGATCGTGGCGGCGCCCATGCCGGACGCGATGCAGAGCGTGGCGAGCCCCACCTCCTTGTCCGAACGCTCGAGCTCGTCGAGCAGGGTGCCGATGATGATGGCCCCGGTGGCGCCCAGCGGGTGGCCCATGGCGATGGAACCGCCGTTCACGTTGACCTTCGAGTGGTCCACGTCGAAGCGCTGCATGAAGCGCAACACCACGCTGGCGAAGGCCTCGTTGACCTCGAAGAGGTCGATGTCCGAGATCGCCATGCCGTTGTCGGCGAGGATCTTCTCGGTCACGGGAACAGGACCGGTGAGCATGATGGTGGGATCGGTGCCGATCTTGGCGGTGGCGCGGATGCGGGCGCGGGGCTTCAGGCCGCGCGCCTCGCCGAATTCCTTGCTGCCGATGAGCACGGCGGCGGCGCCGTCGACGATGCCCGAGGAATTGCCCGCGTGGTGGATGTGCTCGATCTTCTCGAGATGCGGGTACTTCATCAGCGCGAGCTGGTCGAAGCCGGGCATGACCTCGCCCATCTCCTTGAACGAGGGCTTGAGCGCGCCCAGCGACTGCATGTCGGTGCCGGGGCGCATGTATTCGTCCCGGTCGAGGATCGCGACGCCATTCTGGTCGCGCACGGTGATCACCGATTTGTCGAAGCGGCCAGCCTCCCAGGCGGCGGCGGCGCGGCGCTGGCTTTCCACCGCCAGCGCGTCGGCGTCGTCGCGGCTGAAGCCGTACTCGGTGGCGATGATGTCGGCCGAGATGCCCTGCGGCACGAAATAGACCTTCATGGCAAGGCTCGGGTCGACGGCAATCGCCGCCCCGTCCGAGCCCATGGCGACGCGACCCATCATCTCGACTCCTCCGGCGATGTAGGCGTCACCTGCACCGGCCCTGACCTGGTTGGCGGCGAGGTTCACCGCCTCCATGCCCGAGGCGCAGAAGCGGTTGATCGAAAGCCCGGGGATGCGCTCGTCGAGATCAGAGGCCAGCACGGCGGAGCGCGCGAGGCAGCCGCCCTGTTCGCCGACCTGGGTGACGTTGCCCCAGATCACGTCCTCGACCGCGTGGCCGTCGAGATCGTTGCGCTCCTTCAAGGCGTTCAGGGTCAGCGCCGAGAGCCGCAGCGAGGTCACCTCGTGCAGGGCGCCGTCCTTGCGGCCCTTGCCCCGCGGCGTGCGGATGGCGTCGTAGATATAAGCGTCGGTCATCGTGTCTCCTCCGTCTTGCCTGATATCACGCCCGGTCCGCAGGGGAGCCGGGCATCAGGTCGTATGGGTGTTTCCATCCGTCCAGCGCCTCGATGTTCGAGAGCCAGCGGTCGATATGGGGCCAGTCGGCGCGGGTGAAGCCGAAGGGCTCGGGATAGAACAGGTAGCCGCAGCACGAGAAATCGGCGTTGGTCGGGGCCGCGCCCACGATCCAGTCGCGGCCGTCGAGATGCCTGTTCAGGACCTCGTAGGCGGCCTTGAGGCGGCCCTGCATGAAGGGGATCACCGCCTCCGGGCGCTTGTCCTCGGGCAGGAAGTTCATCAGGAAGCGCGTCATTCCGGCCTGGCTCGAGAGCTTGTGGTTGTCCCAGAACACCCAG
>NZ_JAATOS010000463.1:0-3122 GCF_011806505.1 Salipiger sp. HF18
GCCATCGCGTCTGACGCCCTTGATCTCGTCGATGTTCTTGAGGCTCACCAGCACCGCCGGCGACGCGAGCCGGGCCTTGAGCGAGGGGATCAGCGTCTGCCCGCCGCCCAGCGCCTGTGCCTCTTCCTGCCCGAGGGCGGCCACCGCATCGGCGACGCTCGTCGGGCTCTCGATCTCGAAGCTGTACATCTTCTATCCTCCTGGCAGAGGGCCCCGGGGCGCTGCACGCCCCTGCCCTCTCATATTTCCCCGAATACTCAACGATCCGGCGGCGCCGTCAAGCGGCACCGCCGGAAAGAGGCTCAGCCCTGCATCGCTTTCCACACCCGGTGCGGCGAAACCGGCATGTCGATGTGCTCGACGTTGAAGCCGCCCGAGGCCAGCGCGTCGATCACCGCGTTGACCACCGCCGGCGGCGAGCCGATGGCGCCCGCCTCGCCGCAGCCCTTCACGCCCAGCGGGTTGTGGGTGCAGGGGGTCACGCAGGAGTGGTCCACCTTGTAGAACGGCACGTCCTCGGCGCGCGGCATGGCGTAGTCCATGTAGGAGGCCGACAGCAGCTGACCGTTCTCGTCGTAGATGCAGCTCTCGAGCAGGGCCTGCCCGATGCCCTGGCCGATACCGCCATGCACCTGCCCTTCGACGATCATCGGGTTCACCACGTTGCCGAAGTCGTCGGCGGCGGCAAAGCTCTCGATGGTGACGCGGCCGGTCTCGGGATCGACCTCGACCTCGCAGGCATAGGCGCCCGAGGGGTAGGTGAAGTTCGCCGGGTCGTAGAAGGCGGTTTCCTCGAGCCCCGGCTCGATGTCCTCGAGCGGGTAGTTGTGGGGCACGTAGGCGGCGAGCGTCACGTCGCCCCAGGCCACGGACTTGTCGGTGCCCGCGACGGTGAACTTGCCGTCCTTGAGCTCGATGTCCGCGTCCGAGGCTTCCAGCAGGTGGCCGGCGATCTTCTTGGCCTTGTTTATGATCTTCTCGGTGGCGCGGACCATGGCCGAACCGCACACCGCGAGGCTGCGCGAGCCGTAGGTGCCCATGCCGAAGGGGATCTTCGAGGAGTCGCCATGCACGATGTCGATCATGCTCTCGTCGATGCCCAGCATCTCGGCCACCACCTGCGGGAAGGCGGTCTCATGCCCCTGCCCGTGGCTGTGCGCACCGACCATGACCGAGATCGAGCCGGTGGCATTCACCCGCACGGTCGCGGCGTCATAGAGCCCGGCGCGGGCGCCGAGCTGGCCCACGAGGTTCGACGGCGCAATGCCGCAGGCCTCGATGTAGCAGTTGATGCCGAGCCCGCGGAGCTTGCCCTTGGCCTCGCTCTCCTTCCGGCGCGCCTCGAAGCCGGGGCGGTCGATCATCTCTTCGAGCTTGTCCATGGTCGCGACGTAATCGCCGGTGTCGTATTCCACCGCCACGGGCGTCGCGTAGGGGAAGCTGTCGATGAAGTTCTGGCGGCGCAGCGCGATCGGATCGACGCCTAGTTCGCGCGCGGCCTTGTCGACCAGGCGCTCGAGCTGGAAGGTCGCCTCGGGGCGGCCTGCCCCGCGGTAGGCGTCCACCGGCACGGTGTTGGTGAAGACGGCCCTGACGTTCACCTGGATCGCAGGCGTCTTGTAGTTGCCCGCCATCAGCGTGCCGTGCAGCCATGTGGGCACCGACGACGAGAAGGTCGACAGGTACGCGCCCATGTTGGCGAGCGTGTCGGTGCGCAGCCCGGTGAAGTTGTTGTCCGCATCCAGCGCGAGTTCGATCTTGGTCACGTGGTCGCGGCCATGAGCGTCGGACATGAAGGCCTCGGACCGGGTCGAGGTCCACTTCACGGGCCGGTTGATCTGGCGCGACGCGAAGGTGACGAAGGCCTCCTCGGCGTAGTGGAAGATCTTGGTGCCGAACCCGCCGCCCACGTCCGGGGCCACCACGCGCAGCTTGTGCTCGGGGATGCCGAGCACGAAGGCGCCCATCAGCAGCCGGATCACGTGCGGGTTCTGCGAGGTGGTGTAGAGCGTGCTCTCGTCATTGGCGCGGTTGTATTCGCCCAGCGCCACGCGAGGCTCCATCGGGTTGGCGACGAGCCGGTTGTTGATCAGCTCCAGCGTGGTGACATGGGCGGCGTTGGCGAAGGCCTCGTCGATGGCAGCCTGGTCCGAGCCCAAATGCCAGTCGTAGCAGAGGTTGTCGCTCAGATCGTCGTGAACCTTGGTGGCGCCCTCGGCGAGCGCCGCCTTCATGTCGACGACAGCCGGCAATTCCTCGATGTCGTAGACGATGGCCTCGGCGGCGTTGCGGGCCTCCTCGAGGCTGTCGGCCACCACCGCGGCGAAGGGATCGCCCACGTGGCGCACCTTGCCCTGCGCGAGCACCGGGTGCCCGGGCTCCTTCATCGGCTCCCCGTGCTTGTCGGTCACCTGCCAGCCGCAGGGCAGCCCGCCGATGCCTTCGAAATCCTTGCCGGTGAAGATCCGCACCACGCCGGGCATCGCCTCTGCGTCGCTGGTGTCGATCGAGTTGATGGTCCCGTGCGCCACGTCCGAGCGCAGGAACACGCAATAGGTCTGGCCATAGGCGCTGATGTCGTCGGTGTACCGACCGGCTCCGGTCAGGAAACGCACGTCCTCGCGGCGTTTCTGCGCGGCTCCGATGCCATGATCCTTGGGCATGAAAAACTCCTCCCTGAAAACAGCGGGACCTTGCCCGCGTTTCGAACCCCGTGGATTCCGGGCGTGGCGTTCCTCGACGCCCCGCCCTGTCCTCTTTCTTCGAATCCCCACCGGCGCGCCCACTCTCCTTCGGGCGCGACAGCGGTGGCGTCACTCGGCGGCGATGCCGCTCACGTCCTGCCCCGAGGCCGCCATGATCGCCTTGACGATGTTGTGGTAGCCGGTGCAGCGGCAGATGTTGCCCTCGAGATAGTCGCGGATCTCGTGCTCGGAGGGGGTCGGGTTCTCCTTGAGCAACGTCGCGGCGGTCATCACCATGCCCGGGGTGCAGAACCCGCACTGGAGCCCGTGATGATCCTGGAACGCCTGCTGGATCACCGACAGCGAGCCGTCGGCGTTGGCCATCCCCTCGATCGTCGTCACCGCGGCACCCTGTGCCTCGGCGGCGAACATGGTGCA
>NZ_JAATOS010000464.1:0-3118 GCF_011806505.1 Salipiger sp. HF18
TGTTCCGTTCCTTGTCAGTCGTCGTGTGCGGTCGGGTCCCAGTGAAGCGGAACGCCGCGGGGGGCGTCCAATTCATTCGGATTTCCGACCGATAGAGAAAATTTTTCCCGTCTTCGGTCACTCTGCCGCTTTCAGCATCGCTCCGCCGAAGCGGTCGAGCCGGAAGGGGGTGGGGTCCACGAGCGTCGCGACGCCCGTGGCGAGTTCGCCGGCCAGTTGGCCCGCGGCGGGGCCGATGCCGAAGCCGTGGCCAGAGAAGCCGCTGGCGATGACCAGCCCGGGGATTTCGTCCACCGGGTCGATCACTGGCACCGCGTCGGGGGTAACGTCGATGATGCCGCCCCATTTCTCGGTGATGGTGGCCTGTTTCAGCGCCGGGAAGGCGGCCTGCACGGCACGCATCGCCTTGGCGAGTGCGGCCTCCTGCGGCTCGGGATCGAGCACGCGGCATTTCTCGAAGGGCGAGATCTCGTCGGGCTGCCAGTGCCGGGGCGTCACCAGCCCGTCCCACATGCTGCGGTCGACGGTCAGGCTGATCTCGCCGCGGTTCTCGCGGAGGCTGCCGAGGTACTTGCCGAAGAGCCGGAAGCTGTCGGGCGTGATCTGCACCTTGGAGCGGCCGCGCTGAGCGATGGTATAGCCGCCATCAAGGCGTGGCCGGATCCCGAAGGCGCCGTTGCCGAGCGCGTGGGCCGGGCCGCCCTTGATCGGCGCAGTGCGCATGGCCGAGCCGCGCACCCGCAATTGCGGGAAGTCGATTCCGAGGTTGCCGAGGAACAGCCGCGACCATGCACCACCGGCGACGATCACCGCGGTGCAGGCGATGCGCCCGCGCTCGGTGATCACGGCCGAGACGGTGCCGGCCTTGGTCTCGATGCTGCGCACGGCGCAGCCGGTGAGCACGGTGGCGCCCTTGGTGCGGGCGCCGCGCGCCAGCGCGGGGGCGGCGAGCGCCGGTTCGGCGCGACCGTCGTCCTCGGTGTAGAGCCCGGCACGTGCGGTGAGCGATGCGCCCTCGAAGCGGTCCGACAGCTGCGCCGGGGTCAGCGACTGGGCGGCGAGCCCGAAGGTCTGGGCGTCCCGGCGCACCGTCTCGATCCACGCCATCTCGGCGTCGGTCTGGGCGGTGTAGACCACCCCGGTGCGGCGGAAGCCGGTGTCGTGTCCGGTGCGCTGCGCCAGCGTGTCCCAGATCCGCAGGCTCTCGATGCCCAGCGGGTACTCCGCCACGGCGCGGCCCATGCGGCGGACCCAGCCCCAGTTGCGGCTGGACTGTTCGCCGGCGATGCGGCCCTTCTCGATCAGCGCCACGCGGTGACCCTGCTCGGCGGCCCAGAAGGCGGCGGAACAGCCGACGATTCCGCCGCCGATGACGACGATATCGACGGCTGCAGGAACGGACGGGTCGCTTTCGACCTTGTCTGCATAAGGACGCATCATAACCCCGGTTCGTAGCGCCAGTTGACATTGAGCTCGGAGACGCTTGCGCTGTTGGGCAGTGTGACCACCTCGGCGACGAGGCGGGCGAGGTCTTCGGGCTGGGTGATTTCGTGCCGGGGCAGGTCGTGCCGCAGTGTCAGGTCGGTGGCGACGAAGCCGGGGCAGACGGCGCAGGCGCGCACACCCTGGTCCCAGCCCGCGCGCCGTGCGGCGTGCGAGAGCGCGATCGCCGCGTGCTTGGTCATCTGGTAGCCGGCGTTCAGCCCCAGCACCCGCTGCCCGGAGAGCGAGGCCAGCACGATGACCCGCCCCGTCCCCGAACGGCAGAGCGCGGGAAGGGCGGCACGGGTCAGCCGGAACGGCGCCTTGACGTTGACCGAGAGCAGCCTGTCGAGCATCGCCTCCATCTCCTCGTCGTCCTGCGCGGGCTCGGGCATGAGCTCGAGCGGGCCGCCGATGCCGGCGTTGTTGACCAGCGCGTCGATGCGGCCGAATTCGGTCTCGGTGGCCTCGACGAAGGCACGGGCGTCCTCGGCCACGGCGGCGTCGTACTGCACCACCAGCGGGTCATGCTCGGCAAGGCTCGCGGGGAGCTTCGAGGGGTCGCGCAGCCCCAGCGCCAGCCGGTAGCCGCGCTCCGCCAGGGCCAGCGCGATGGCGGCGCCGATGCCGCGATTGGCGCCGGTGATCATCGCGACGGGATCGGTCATGCGGGCACCCCCTCGGCCACGGGCGCGGCCTTGATGCAGGCGGCGCGCCAGCCGTCGCCCACGGGCGCGAGCGGCGGCACGCCTTTGGCGCAGGCCTCTTCGGCGAGCGGGCAGCGGGTGCGGAACGGGCAGCCCGAGGGCGGGTTGGCCGGGCTCGGCAGCTCGCCCTTGAGCACCTTGTCGCCCTCGGAGGGATCGCGCGGGTGCAGCGACGGCGTCGCCGCGAGCAGGGCGCGGGTGTAGGGGTGCGACGGCGTGCCGAAGACCTTCTCGGCCGGGCCCTCCTCGACGATGCGGCCGAGGTACATGACCACGATGCGGTTGCAGAGGTGGCGCACCACGTGCAGGTCGTGGCTGATGAACAGCATGGCAAGGTCTAGATCGCGGCGCAGGTCCATGAGCAGGTTCACCACCTGCGCCTGGATCGACACGTCGAGCGCCGAGACGGGCTCGTCCGCCACGATGAAATCCGGCCGGGTCGACAGCGCGCGGGCGACCGCGATGCGCTGGCGCTGACCGCCCGAGAACTCGTGCGGGCGGCGCTCGGCGGCAGAGGTGGGCAGGCCCACCTGTTCGAGCAGCCGCGCGACCTCGGGCCCGAGCCCGTCGAAATGGCCGATGAGCCCCTCGGGGGCCAGCGCGCGCACCGCCTCGCCGGTCGGTCCGAAGGTGACGAGGATGCAGGGCACCCCCGCCGCCGCTGCGGTCTTGCGGTCGGTGTCGGTGTCGCCCACCAGCAGGCTCTGCCGCAGCGCGCCGCCGACACGGGCCACGGTCTCGACATAGGGCCGCGCGTCGGGCTTGCGCACGGGCAGCGTGTCGGCGCCCACCAGGGCCGCGAACATGTCGCGCACGCCCAGCCGGCGCAGCAGCTCTTCGGCCAGACCTTCGGGCTTGTTGGTGCAGATGCCGACACGGATACCCTGCCCGCGCAGCGCCTCAATCGCCTCCACCGCGCCGGGATAGAG
>NZ_JAATOS010000465.1:0-3114 GCF_011806505.1 Salipiger sp. HF18
CGCACCCAGATGGTGGGCCTGCTGCTTCCCAGCGACTTCGTCGGGCGTCCGGGCCGGGCCAATGCCGCCTATGACGTGGTGGCGACCACCGATCTCGTGATGTGCTGCTTCCGCAAGGCACCGTTCGAGGAACAGATGCGGCAGACCCCGCACATCGCCCAGCGCCTGCTCGAGATGACGCTCGACGAGCTCGACGCCGCGCGGGAATGGATGCTGGTGCTCGGCCGCAAGACCGCACGCGAGAAAATCGCCTCGCTGCTGTCGATCATCGCGCGCCGCGATGCCTCGATCAACATGCGCAACGTCACCGGCAGCATCGTCTTCGACCTGCCGCTCACCCGCGAGGCCATGGCCGATTACCTCGGGCTGACGCTCGAGACGGTGAGCCGCCAGATCTCGGCGCTGCGCAAGGACGGGGTGATCTCGCTCGAGGGCAAGCGCCACGTGACGGTGCCCGACATGCAGCGCCTGCTCGACGAGGCGGGCGACGATTCCGACGGGGGCGTCTTCGCCTGACGCCCCTGCCCTGCGGACCCGGCCGTGATGACACGACCGGGGAGCAGGCATCGGTCACGCTTCGAAAAGCGTCTCGAAATTGCCGAAGATCATGCGCTTGCCGTCGAAGGGCATGTCCATCTCGCGCCAGCGCGGATCGGTTTCCATCGACGCCCAGCAGGCATCGGCGGTCGCCTTGTCGGGCCAGAGGATCCACGAGAACACCACCGCCTCTCCGTCCTCACGCTTTACCGCCATGGGAAACGAGGTGATCTCGCCGTCCGGCACGTCGGCCTCCCAGCACTCGCGCATCGCCGTGGCGCCATACTCCTTGAACAGTGGCCAGCTTTTCTGCGCGGACGCGAGGTAGGCGTCCTTGTTCTTGCCGGGCACCGGGGTGAGGAAACCGGATACATAGGACATTTCTGATATCTCCCTGTTGCACCTTCGCAGGTTACAGGAGATACTATGTTGATATCAACATGAATGAGACGATGGACCCCGAACTGCCGATCGAGACCACGCTGGAGGTGCGTGACCGCTGTCTGTGCCTGCGCGTCCAGCGCGCTGCCCGCAACCTCGCCCGCCGCTTCGACACGGCGCTGAAACCCTTCGGACTGACCAACGGGCAATTCTCGATCCTGATGTCGCTCAACCGGCCCGAGCCGCCGCGGATCTCGGACCTCCCCCCCTCCCCCGCCATGGCCCGCCCCACGCTCCCCGCCGCCTTCAGGGTGCTCGGGCGGCGGGGGCTGGGGGACAGCCCCGCCGACCCGCCCGACCGCCGCAACCGGCGGCTGCGGCTCAGCGACGACGGCCGGGCGCTGCTGAAACGCGCGGTACCGGTCTGGCGGCAGGAGCACGACGCGCTCGACGCGGCGCTCGCCCCTGCCGACCTCGCGGCGCTGCGGATGATGCTGGCGGGTCTCGCCGAAACCTGAGGCGGGCCCGAAGGCCCGCCTCGCGGCACTCCTGCCGCCTCACTGTCCCGATTTCCGGCCGCGGTCGTTGCCGCGGCCGTGTCGTTCGTCAGCCCGTCAATGCGCGAGGAAGACCGGAACCTCGGCCTGTTCGAGCATGTTGCGGGTGGCCCCGCCAAGGATCGCCTCGCGGAAGCGCGAGTGCCCGTAGGCGGCCATCACCACCATGTCGGCGTTGACGTCCAGCATATGGCGGCGCAGCACGTCGGAGACGCGGGGCATGGTCTTGGACAGCACGTCGATCTCGGGCTTCACGCCGTGGCGGGCGAGAAACTGCGACAGCGCGCCGCCCGGGTCCGAGCGGTTCGGGCCGTGCTGCGGCGGGTCGATCACCACCACATGGACGTGCTCGGCGCTCTGCAGCAGCGGCATCGCCGCCCGGACCGAGCGCAGCGCCTCGTTGCTCTCGTTCCAGCCGATCACAACCCGCGACGGCGCGGTTCCGGCGGGCGAGGTATCGGGCACCACCAGCACCGGGGTCTGGCCCTCGAAGAGCGCGCCCTCGGTCACAGGCTCGAGCTCCACTCCGCGCTCCTTGCCATAGGGTTTCGGCATCACGACGAGGTCGGCAAAGCGCGCCCGGCCGGCCACGTGGCGACCGATGTCCGCGAGCTGCGCGACGCCTTCCTCAACGGCCCAGCGCACGCTGGTCTGGCCGAGGATCCCGCGCACCACGCCGGCGAGCTGCGCCGCATCGGCGGTGGCGCGGCTGATGGTTTCCTGCAGGATCATGGCGTTGGCGCCGGCGTAGTAATAACCCGTCTGGGTTCGGTCGACGCCGAAGCAGAGCACGTCAAGATGCGCGTCCCAGGCTGAGGCAACGGCGGCGGCGTGGTCGATCGTCGACTGGGCAAGCGCCTCGTCGGTGACCACTGTCAGTATCGTTTTGTAGCCCATGTCTCATCTCCTCAGGGTTTATCTCTCCGACATTCGGCAGTCTATGCTTGCGCGAATGGACGCACTTTGACCATGGTCAATGGCAGTTCATCAAAGCCTTGATACAGATCAAAGAGCGGAGGGGCGCAAGACCTCATTAACCGCTCAGTCTATAAACCGCTCGCGCGGCAGTCGAATCGTGCGGGTCAGACGAAGGGACGAACAATGATCAACTATATCAAGCTGATCGTGCTTGGCGTGGTCGCGGTCTTCGCGCTGGTCGCTGCCAACTACGCACGAGATGCAGCTTACATGGTTCACGCCATCATCATATTCCTGGTGACAGCCGGACTGTTCCTGTGGACCCTCCGCAGCACCGACGAGCCCGTGCCCGCCAAGGTGCTCGAGACCTCCTACATGGACGGGGTCGTCAGGGCCGGCGTGATCGCAACCGCGTTCTGGGGTGTCGTCGGTTTCGCGGCCGGCACCTTCATCGCAGCGCAGCTCGCCTTTCCGGTGCTGAACTTCGACTGGGCACAGGGCTACATGAACTTCGGCCGCCTGCGGCCGCTCCACACCTCGGCGGTGATCTTCGCCTTCGGGGGCAACGCCCTGATCGCAACGTCCTTCTACGTCGTCCAGCGCACCTCGGCCGCGCGCCTCTGGGGCGGCAACGCCGCGTGGTTCGTGTTCTGGGGCTACAACCTCTTCATCGTCCTCGCCGCGACCGGCTACCTCCTGGGTGGTACCCAGTCGAAGGAAT
>NZ_JAATOS010000466.1:0-3095 GCF_011806505.1 Salipiger sp. HF18
CATCACCCAGGACGAGAACTACCGCTCGGTCTACGAAGAGGGGAAGAACCGCGTTCACCCCTTCGTGGTGCCGAAGCTGATGAACAACGCTGCGGCCTCGCACGTGAGCATGGAGATGAACCTGCGCGGGCCGACCTTCACGGTCGCCACCGCCTGTGCCTCGTCGAACCATGCCATGGGGCTCGCCTTCCAGATGGTGCGTTCGGGCGCCTGCTCGGTGATGCTGACCGGCGGCTCCGAGTCGATGCTCTGCTTTGGCGGGGTGAAGGCCTGGGAAGGGCTGCGCGTCATGGTGCAGGGCGAGGGCGCGGGCGTCTACGTCTTCGAGGAATACGAGCACGCGCGGGCGCGCGGCGCCGAAATCCTTGCCGAGGTGGTGGGCTTCGCCATGACCTCGGACGCCTCCGACATTGTGATGCCCTCGAAACAGGGGGCCGCGCGGGCGATCACCGGCGCGCTGCGCGACGGCCGCATCAGGCACGACGAGGTGGGCTACATCAACGCCCATGGCACCGGCACGGCGGCCAACGACAAGACCGAATGCGCGGCGGTGGCCGATGCGCTTGGCGGGCAGGCGGACCGGGTGATGATCTCGTCCACCAAGGCCATGCACGGGCACTGCATCGGCGGCACCGGCGCGGTGGAGCTTCTGGCCTGCATCATGGCCCTGCGCGACGGCGTGATCGCACCCACCATCGGCTACGAGGAACCGGACGCGGAATGCGCGCTCGATGTCGTCCCGAACGAGGCTCGGGAAGCCGAGGTCGACGTGGTGCTGTCCAACGCCTTCGCCTTCGGCGGGCTGAATGCGGTACTGGCGCTGCGCAAGGTCTGACAGCCCGCGCCCGTTTCGGGCTTTCGGGACGAAAGGGACGCGCCGTGTCCGTCTCGGGCGGGCGGCGCTTTGTGTTCCGTCAATCTGCGCGCAGGCATGGTGCGGATTTTCCGGCTAACCCTGTGGGCTCTCGCGCCCTACCTCTGTACCACAGGATAACGGAGGCACAGATGTCGAAACACGTTGCCATCATCGTCGGCTCTCTGCGTGAGGGCTCTTACAACCGCAAACTGGCGCAGGCTCTGGTGGGGCTAGCCCCGGACGGGCTGGAGTTCACCTTCGTGGGAACGGGCGCGCTGCCGCTCTACAACCCCGATCTCGACGAGGGGACCCCTCCCGAGGCGTGGACCCAGTTCCGCAAATGTCTGAGCCGTGCCGATGCGGTGCTCTTCGTGACGCCCGAGTACAACCGCTCGGTGCCCGCCAGCCTGAAGAACGCGCTGGACGTGGGCTCGCGCCCCTACGGCGCCAGCGTCTGGGACGGCAAGCCCACCGCCATCGTCACCGGCTCGCCCGGCGGGATCGCGGGATTCGGTGCCAACCACCACCTGCGTCAGTCGCTGGTGTTCCTGAACGCACCGCCCATGCACCAGCCCGAAGCCTATGTGGGCAACATCACCGAGGTGCTGGATGAGGAGGGCAACATCATCAATGACGGCACGCGCGATTTCCTGCGCAGCGTCATGGACGGCTTCGCGGCCTGGATCGACAAGCTGTCGTCCGCAAGCTGAGGCATGGCCTGGAGCCGGAAACAGAACGGGCGCCGATCACCGGCGCCCTTCGTCATTTCGGACCATTTTTCCTGGAAAACCAGGGCCTTGAGGTCTTCTGGCCATCAAGCCCGAGGCCCCGAAAAACCATGCGCCGAAATGAAAGAAGGGCGGCGGTCTCCCCTCCGCCGCCCCTCGGGGTGGGACTGGACCCGTGCCCGCGATCAGTGATGCAGGCGGCCCATGGCTGCGGCCACGTCGGCCATCCGGGCTGAAAAGCCCCACTCATTGTCATACCAGGCAAGAACGCGCACGGTGCGCTTCCCGACGACCTTGGTCTGCTCCGGTGCAAAGATGGAGCTCGCCGTGGTGTGGTTGAAATCCACAGATACCTTGGGTTCGGGGTCATAGGCAAGCACCATTCCCATCCGACCCGCAGCGGCTTCGCGAACGACCTCGTTCACGTCCTCGACGGTGACGTCCTTGCTGGCCTGGAAGGTCAGGTCCACGGCCGAGACGTTGGGGGTGGGGACGCGGATCGCGGAGCCGTCGAGCTTGCCCTTGAGGTTGGGAAGCACCTCGCCGATGGCCTTGGCAGCCCCGGTGGAGGTCGGGATCATCGCCATCGCCGCCGAACGCGCGCGGTAGAGGTCGTTGTGGCGGCGGTCCAGCGTCGGCTGGTCGCCGGTGTAGCTGTGGATCGTCGTCATGATGCCGCTCTCGATGCCGATGGCCTCGTCGAGCACCTTGGCCAGCGGCGCCAGCCCGTTGGTGGTGCAGGAGCCGTTCGAGATCATCACGTCGCCCGGCACGAGGTCGCGGTGGTTCACGCCGTAGACGATGGTCTTCTGGACGTTCTTGGCGGGGGCCGAGATCAGAACCGACTTCGCGCCCTGGCGGATGTGCTGAGAGGCCGTCTCGCCGTCGTTGAAGTTGCCGGTGCATTCCAGCACGACATCGCAGCCGCTCCAGTCGAGCTCGTCCATGTTGTAGGTCGACATGACGTCGATGGGGCCGCGGCCGAGATCGAGCGCATTGCCGCCCACGACCTTGACCTCGCCGGCGAAGCGCCCGTGCACGCTGTCGTAGCGCAGCAGGTGGGCAGCGGTCTCGATGGGGCCGGTGGCGTTGATCCGGACCACCTGCACATCGTTGCGCGCGCTCTCGGCGATATGAGCCAGAGTACAACGGCCGATTCGGCCGAATCCGTTGATTCCGACAGTGACGGTCATGGGCAGAACTCCTTGGCTGCAGCGCGGAAGACGAGGGTCTGTATACGTGGGTATGCAGCCTTGCCAACCTGAAAAATGCAATCAAGCCAATATGTTAGCGATAAACATTTAGATTGCGCTAACATTTTGCCGCGTTTGGGGCACAATTCGGGCAGCCCTGCAGCGCGCCGCGAGACAACTGATTGGAAGGAGAGCGATGGGCACGCGGCTTGAACCTTGGGAGGCCACCGCTAGTCTTCCCAGAGACGCAATACGGAGTGTGACATGAGCGGTCTTCTGGCGCTTCTCGATGACGTGGCGGGTATCGCCCAGATTGCC
>NZ_JAATOS010000467.1:0-3091 GCF_011806505.1 Salipiger sp. HF18
GCCGCCGATGATCAGGCAGTAGGGCTGGGTCTTGTAGCCGAGCTCGGCCTCCTCGCGCTCGCGCGCCTCCTTCCAGCTCTCGCGGTTCTTGCCGGCGCCGTGCTTGGCGCCGAGCGGACGGGCAAAGCCCTTGGGCTCCTCGAAGCCCTTCAGCTCCTGCATGGTGGTAAGTAGGGTCCAGATCTTGCCGTCCTTGAGCCGCAGCAGGCCGTAGCCGCGTGCGAGGTCGGTCTCGAAGCTGATCCACGTGGTGGTGACGCCGTCGGCCTCCGAGGGGATCTCGCCCTCGGCGATCTGCCAGTTGCGGGGCTTGGTGGTGGCAAGCTGGTGGGTCAGCATGTCGCGCACCTGGTCACGGCCCTCGACCGTCTTCAGGTTCCAGGTGAAGGCGACGAGATCGCGCCAGTAGCAGTCTTCGAGAAACATCTCGGCGGCGGCGTCGATATCGCCTTGCGCGAGCGCCTCTTCGAAGCTGTCGAGAAAGGCCTGCGTCTGGTCGGCAAGTGTCGAGTCTAGCATTGGGGTCTCCTCCCTTGGTCTTTGCGTCTTGGAATTCCTCCACCGATGAGGCTGGCAGAGACCGGGGCGTCCCGGCCATGGTTTTCCGGCGGCGCGTCACGAAAAAGCGATGCCCGGGCCGCCCGTCGTTGCGCGCGCAACAGCGGCGCAACAGGCGGGCAACGGGTGCGGTGGCGGCGAACCGGGGTGGGGGAGTTTGGGGGCAGTTTGGGTTCGCTTGCCCGAAACGGTCAGAGCGACGGGATCGGCCAGGCGAGCGCAATCCCTCTATGTCCGTTAGGCGGCGTCATTCCGGCGGCGTCAGCCCCGCCTTGCGCACCCGCCGCAGCACCGTCGAGCGGTTGACGCCCAGCCGACGTGCCACCTGCGACATGTTCCAGCCGCAGGCGATGAGCGTGGCTTCGAGATCGGCCTCGGGCGGCGGTGCGGGCAGCGCCGCGGCGGGGGCGCGGGGCAGGTCGGGGAGGTCGATCACAGGGCCCTCGGCCAGCGTCACCGCGACGTCGAGCGCGCGCTCCAGCTCGCGGATGTTGCCCGGCCAGCTGCGGGCCTTGAGCTCGGCCTTCGCGGCGGTCGAAAGCTGCGGCCCGTCCGCCGAGCGCCGCCGCAGAAGCCGGTCGAGCAGCCAGTCGAAATCCGCCCGGTGGCGCAGCGGCGGCAGGCTCAGCGTGGCACCTGCGAGGCGGTAGTAGAGATCTTCGCGCAGCGCCGCCGTCAGCGTGCCCGGATCGCCCCGGGTCGAGGCTCTCCCCCTCAGGTCGCTGCGCCGGTCGAGCAGCGCCAGCAGCGCGTCCTGCGCCTGTGGCGCCAGATCCTCGGCGCCGTTCAGGAACAGCGTGCCGGGGGCGAGCTCGGCAAGGCTGCCGGCCTCGGGCAGCGCGGTGCAGCGCAGCGCGTGGAAGGCGCGCCCCTGTGGTCCGCAGAGGTGGATCGCCCGCGCCAGCCGGTGCTTGCCGGTGCCGGTCTCGCCCGCGATGAGCAGCGGCAATTGCGTGACCGCAAGCCGACCGGCCTGCGTCAGCAGCCGCTGCAGCGCCGGGTCGGGGCCCGCGAAGCTGCCGAGCGCGCCGGGCAGTTCTCCGGTCTGGCGGCGCGGGGTACGGGCGGATTGCGGCGCGATGGCGTGGCCGAAGAGCCCGCGCCCGTCCTTGAGCCGCAGCACGCGCTCTTCGGTGGGGCGGCCGCGCATCAGGTCGGGCAGGTCGTCTACGGTCAGCTCCATGAGCTCGTCGATGCGGCGCCCGATCAGGCTGGCGCTGCCGTCCGGGTCGAGCGCCCTTCGCGCGCCGGTGGTCATGCCGACGATGCGGCCGGAGCCATCGAGGAACGGGGGGCGGGTCGAGCCCCGCCCCACCCGGCCGCGCCGCGTCACCGCCATGGGGTTCGCCATCCCCCCCCGCCGCACCGAGGCGGTCACGAGGCTCATGGCGAGGTTCTGCGAGGTCTTGGGCGAGGGCGCCCGCAGCAGCGAGATGTCGAGCACCGCCGAGAGCTCGCCCTTCGTGTCGTAGATTGGCGCGGCGGTGCAAGAGAGCGGCATGTGCGCGAGGCCGAAATGGTCGTCCTGATGGATGGTGATGGCGTCGCCGGTGACGATGCAGGAGCCGACGCCGCAGGTCCCGGCCAGGTCCTCGGACCAGTGCGAGCCGAGGTAGAGCCCGGCCATGCGGAGGTCGTCCTCGAACCGGCGGTCGCCGAAGAAATCGACGCAGACGCCCTGCGCGTTGGTCAGCAGCAGCACGTAGTTCTGGCCCGCCACCTGCCGGAACAGCGACTGCAGCCCCGAGCGCGCGGTGGCGATCAGCCGTTCGGACTGCTCGCGGTGTTCGCGGAACTCGGCGTCGGTGACGATATGGGCGGGGTCGGGGCGCGTCGGGTCGAGCCCGTAGGATTCCACGCAGCGCCGCCAGCTGGCGGATACCAGCCAGTCGCGCCCGGTGTCCTGTCCGCGCAGAACCCGGTCGATCTCGGTCACATGATCCCTGTCTAGCAAAGCCGTCCTCCTTCGGCGCTGCGGGGACGGTCTAGCACGGGCGCGGGCCCGCGCACAGTTAGACGAAGATCGGGGGCGGGGCCTCTCAGTTCAGGTGGTCGGAGTCGACGTAAGGGGCGGGCGCGACGTCGTCGGTCGCGAGGTCGACCTGCCAGGCGTAGCGGGGCTGGTAGCGCACCGTCACCTTGTAATCATGCCCGAGAATGTCGCGGGCCACGACCCGGAATGGCGTCACGGTCAGCTTCGCCGGCAGCTGCTCGGCCGCCGACGCGACCCTCAGCGCCGCGTCCACCGGCAGGTCGACGATGGCCCAGACCTCGGCGGTCCGCTCGCGGGCGCGCACGTCGATGCGCACGATCTCGACGGGCACCTCCTGCGCCCATTCGCGGATGCGGTTGGCGAGCGCCGATTCCGCGCGGGTCTCGGCGTAGCGGTAGTAAGTCGTGGTCGAGAGCTGCGCGAAGATCGCCACGAGGAAGAGCACCGCCACCGCGAGCCCCATCGAGAACCGCATCCGCCGCTTTTCGGACCGCAACAGCAGCCGGCCCGCGCCGGTGGCGATATAGACCGCGCAGGCCG
>NZ_JAATOS010000468.1:0-3079 GCF_011806505.1 Salipiger sp. HF18
CCCGAAACCACCGAGCCCACGAAATCCATCCGGTCGCCAGACCAGATCACCGTCTGCCCCGCCTCGAACTTGCGGTAGTACTTGATCTCTTCCAGCCGCTCCAACTCGTCCGACTCGCACCGCGCGCACACGGCACGGTGGCGGATCGGGCATTCCGAACAATCCACAGGGATAGAGAGGCTGCGTTCATTCAGCATTGGTTTCAAAGTCCTGTTAACGGCCTCCCGGATCGAGGTGCCAATCCGGGCCGTCTTGATCTGGGTCAAAGTTTGGCCTCGCGCGCAATCCTAAGTGTAGGCGCATGAAAACGCGAACACAACTCTCCCGCCTCGGCCTTTTCGATGCAAAGGTCCCTCGTTACACGAGCTACCCGACGGCACCGCATTTTTCTCAAGCGGTTGGCGCGGGCGATTTCGAGTCCTGGATCGAGGCGATCCCGGAAAATGGCACGGTTTCACTCTACCTGCACGTGCCTTTCTGTCGCAGGTTGTGCTGGTTCTGCGCCTGTCGGACGCAGGGCACCTCGACGCTGTCGCCGGTCCAGGCCTATGTCGACACGCTGGTTTCCGAGCTCGAGATGCTGAAGGCGCGGCTGCCGCGCGGGGTGAAGCTGTCGCGGCTGCACTGGGGCGGGGGGACGCCCACGCTGCTGACGCCGGACCTGATGAAGCGGCTGGTCGACAAGGTGCGCGACGTCGCGGAGTTTACCGATCACGCAGAGTTCTCGGTCGAGATCGATCCCAACGAGATCGACGGTGAGCGGCTCGACGTGCTGGCCGCCGGCGGCATGAACCGCGCCTCGATCGGGGTGCAGGATTTCGACGAGCAGATCCAGCAGACCATCGGCCGGCCGCAGGGCTATGACGTGACCCGCGCCGCCGTGGAGATGTTCCGCTTTGGAGGCGTCGCGAGCCTCAACGCCGACATCCTCTACGGGCTGCCGCACCAGAGCCGGGCGCGGATCACCGAGACGGTGCAGAAGCTTCTGTCCTTCGCCCCCGACCGGGTGGCGCTTTACGGCTATGCCCACGTGCCGTGGATGGCCAAGCGTCAGCAGATGATTCCCTCGGACGCGCTGCCGACGCCGGAAGAGCGGCTCGACCTCTTCGACACCGCCCGCAGGCTCTTTGTCTGGGACGGCTACGCCGAGATCGGCATCGACCATTTCGGGGCGCCGGACGACGGGCTCGCCATCGCGCAGAAGACCGGCAAACTGCGGCGCAATTTCCAGGGCTATACCGACGACACTTCCGAGGTGCTGATCGGGCTCGGGGCGTCGTCGATCTCGAGATTCCCGCAGGGCTACGCCCAGAACGCCCCGGCCACCGGTGCCTATACGGCGGCGATCCGCGAGGGGCGCTTCGCCACCAGCCGCGGCCACGTCTTCCGGGGCGAGGACCGGCTGCGGGCGCGGATGATCGAGATGCTGATGTGCGACTTCCGCATCGACAAGGCCGAGCTGGTCCGGGACTTCGGTGCCGACGCCTCGGTTCTGGCCGAAATGTTCCGGCGCACCAGCCAGCTCTTCGAGGGGCTCGTGCAGATCACCGAGGACGGGCTCTTCCTGCCCTCCGAGGTGCGCCCGCTCACCCGCATGGTGGCGCGCTGCTTCGACGCCTACGACCTGTCGAAGGCCGGGCATAGCTCAGCGATCTGAGCCGTCCTCGCGGTCGAACCCGGCCAGCCATTTGCCGAGCAGGGCGTCCAGCGCCCTGCGGTCGCCCGCGTCGAGCGTGGCCACCAGCCGGTGCTGGTTCGCCACGTGATCGGTGACCGCGGCGTCGATGGTCCGGTGCCCCAGCGGCGTCAGCGCGACCACAAAGCCGCGCCCGTCCGAGGGGTTCGGCCGCCGCTCCACCAGCCCCGCCTTCTCGAGCCGGTCGAGCCGGTTGGTCATCGTGCCCGAGGTCACCATGGTCGAGGCGAGCAGCGCCTTGACCTCGAGCGCGTGCGGCGGCCCGGCGCGGCGCAGGGTGGCCAGCACGTCGAAGCCTGCGGCGCTGAGCCCGTGCGCGGCGAACACCCTCTCGTGTTCCTGTTCCAGCCGCTTACGCAGCCGCGCGAGCCTGCCGATCAGTCCCATGGGCGTCACGTCGAGGTCCGGGCGCGCGTCGTGCCACTGGGCGAGAATTCGGTCGACATCATCCATGGCGCCACATTGCGGGAAAACATCTTGACGTCAAGATTTGACTATTTATCTTGATATCAAGATAGTGATCTCGACATCAAGATAAAGGCTGCGCCATGTCCCGCCTGACCGACATCGCCCTGACCGCCACCGCGCCCGTCGTCTGGGGCACCACCTACATCGTGAGCACCGAGTTCCTGCCCGGCGCACCGCCGCTGATGGTGGCTGCCTTGCGCGCGCTGCCCGCGGGCCTCCTGCTGCTGGTGCTGACGCGGCAGCTGCCACCGCGCGCCTGGCTCGGGCGGGTGGCGGTGCTGGGGGCGCTGAACTTCGCAATCTTCTGGGCGGCGCTCTTCCTCGCGGCCTATCGCCTGCCGGGCGGGGTGGCGGCGACGCTGGGCGCGATGCAGCCGCTGATCGTGCTGGTTCTGGCACGGCTCTGGCTCGGGACCGCGATGCGCTGGCCATCGGTGGTGGCGGCGCTGGCGGGGCTCGCCGGGGTGGCGCTGCTCATCCTCGGGCCCGGGGCGCAGCTCGACGCGCTGGGGGTCGGTGCGGCGCTGGTGGGGGCTGTGTCGATGGCGGCGGGGACGGTGCTCAGCCGTCGCTGGCAGCCGCCGGTGTCGCCGCTGAGCTTCGCCGCGTGGCAGCTCACCGCCGGTGGTCTCCTGCTGCTGCCGGTGGCGCTGCTGGTCGACGCGCGCCTGCCGCAGCTGACGCCCGCCACCCTCGGCGCGCTGGCGTGGCTGGGCCTTGTCGGCGGGGCGGCGACCTACTGGGCCTTCTTTCGCGGCATCGCCCGGCTCGGGCCTGCGGCGGTCTCGGGGCTGGGTTTCCTCAGCCCGCTCTCGGCGGTGCTGCTGGGCTGGCTGGTGCTTGGGCAGGCGCTGTCGCCGCTGCAGAGCCTCGGCGCGGTGACGGTGCTGGCCTCGGTCTGGCTCGGCCAGCAGG
>NZ_JAATOS010000469.1:0-3076 GCF_011806505.1 Salipiger sp. HF18
CCGGGGCCGTCTGCGGTGATCACCGCGCTGACCATCGCCGGGCTGCCGACCGACCGTTTCCTGTTCGGGGGCTTCCTGCCCAACACCCGCTCGGCCCGGCGCAAGGGATTGGAAGAGTTGCGCGCGGTGCCCGCGACACTGGCCTTCTACGAGTCGCCGCGGCGGGTGGGCGAGATGCTGGCCGACCCCGCGGAGACGCTCGGCGCCGGGAGGCGGGCGGCGGTCTGCCGTGAGCTCACCAAGCGCTTCGAGGAATGCCGGACCGGTACGCTCGAGGAGCTCGCCGCCTTCTACGCCGACGCCACGCCCAAGGGCGAGATCGTGGTGCTGATCGAGAAGGGCTCTTCCGAGAAAATTAACGAGTCTGACTTAGACCAGTCCCTGCTCGAGGCGCTCGAGACGATGTCGGTCCGCGATGCGGCCGATGCGGTGTCCGGGATGTTCGGTGTCAAGCGCAGGCCCGTCTATCAGCGCGCGATGGCGCTCGCCAGGGACAGGTCCGCCCCGGAAGACTGACCAGACGGACCGACGTGAAGAACTGATGACGTGACGAACTGACCCGGGGAACGGTGCCGATGTGTCTGCAACTTGCCTTCGACTTCTCCGCACCCTTGCCGGTGGCAGACCCTTCGGCCGCCCCGGCGCCTGACCGGGCGGCCCATGTGCATGTGCCAGCCACGGGCAATGCCGAGCTCGATCGCCGTCGCGCCCGCGGTGCTTGCGGCCACCTCGCCGGGCTCTCCGCCGAAGCGCGCATCGCGCAGGATTACGAACGGCGCGGCTATCGGCTCGCCGGGCAGCGCTGGCGCGGTCGCTGCGGAGAGATCGACCTCATTCTGCGCGATGGCGACGGGCTCATCTTCGTCGAGGTCAAGAAGAGCCGCAGCTTCGATCGTGCGCTCGAGCGTCTTGTCTCGCGACAGATCCGCCGGTTGATGAAAGCCGCCGAGGAATACGTCGGGCAGGAACCGCGCGGCTCGCTGACCGACATGCGCTTCGATGTGGCGCTGATGGACGCGCATGGCATGATCCGGGTGCTCGAGAACGCCTTCCTCTCCTGAGCGGGCATTGCCTCTCGCCGGGCACTGCGCCATGTATGGCGAAAGCCAGCGCGGGAGACCCCATGAAGATCGCCTTCCAGATGGACCCGATCGGTCCGATCGACATCAATGCCGACAGCACCTTCCGGATCGCCGAAGAGGCGCAGGCGCGCGGGCACGAGCTTTTCTACTACACGCCGGATCACCTCTCCTTCCAGGAAGGGCGGATTATGGCGCGGGGCCATGCGCTGACGGTGCAGCGGGTCAAGGGCGACCACGCGCAGCTCGGGCCGCTGGAGCTGGTCGACCTCGCCGGGTTCGACGTGGTCTGGCTGCGGCAGGACCCGCCCTTCGACATGCACTACATCACCACCACGCACCTGCTCGAGCGGCTCGCCCCGGCGACGCTGGTGGTGAACGACCCGTTCTGGGTGCGCAACTCGCCCGAGAAGCTGCTCGTCCTCAACTTCCCCGAGCTGACGCCGCCCACGACCATCGCCCGCGACCTCGAGACCATCCGCGAATTCAAGGCCCGGCATGGCGACATCATCCTCAAGCCGCTCTACGGCAACGGTGGTGCGGGCGTGTTCCGCCTCGACGAGAACGACCGCAACCTGAGCTCGCTTTACGAGCTCTTCACCGGGTTCTCGCGCGAGCCGCTGATCGTGCAGAAGTACCTCCCGGCGGTGACCAAGGGCGACAAGCGCGTCATTCTGGTCGAAGGCGAGCCGGTCGGCGCGATCAACCGCGTGCCCGCCGCCAACGAGGTGCGGTCTAACATGCATGTGGGCGGGCGCCCCGAGAAGGTCGAGCTCACCCCGCGCGACCTCGAGATATGCGCCACCATCGGGCCCGTCCTGCGCGAGAAGGGGCAGGTCTTCGTGGGCATCGACGTGATCGGCGACTGGCTGACCGAGATCAACGTGACCTCGCCCACCGGGATCCAGGAGCTCGAGCGCTTCGACGGGATCAACGTGGCCGAGAAGATCTGGCAGGCGGTCGAAGCCCGCCGCGGATGAGCCGGCGGCTCGCCGCTCTCAACCTGTTCCTGCGCC
Source organism: Salipiger sp. HF18 (assembly GCF_011806505.1). NCBI lineage: Bacteria > Pseudomonadati > Pseudomonadota > Alphaproteobacteria > Rhodobacterales > Roseobacteraceae > Salipiger > Salipiger sp. HF18. Next base: position 2,096 of record NZ_JAATOS010000469.1, read on the forward strand.
ATGCCGTGAAGCCGCGGCTGGCGCGCACCTCCGGGCCCCAAGAGGCCGCCGCGCAGTTCGAGACGATGGCGCGGCTGGCGCTCCGGGCCCCTCCCTACCTTCGCGACATTGTGCGGCCCGGCGGGCTGCACTGGATCAGCGCCGGACCCTGTCGGATGGACCGGATGATCCTCTATTTCCACGGCGGCGGCTACATCGCCGGCAGCCCCGCGACGCATCGGGGCATGATCGGGCGGCTGTCGCTGCTCTCGGGGCTCGAGATCTGCGCGCCGGACTATCCGCTGGTGCAGGAGGCCTGCTTTCCCGCCGCCTTCGAGGCCGCGGCGGTGGCTTGGGAACGTTGCCGGACGCTGGGCCATGCGCCAAACCGCATCCTGCTCGCGGGCGATTCCGCCGGCGGGGGCCTCGCGCTGGCGCTGCTTGCGCATCTCCTGCAGAGGGGCGAGCGCCCGGCCGGCGCGGTGACCTTCTCGCCCTGGACAGACCTCGCGATGACCGGTGCCAGCCTCGGGCGCAACCGTGATGCCGACCCGTTCCTCCCGGTCGACCGCATCGGCGAACTCGTGGGCATCGTCTGCGCCGGTGCCGATCCGCGCGACCCGCGGCTCTCGCCGCTCCATGCCGCGTTCCCGGACTGCCCGCCGGTGCAGATCCATGTCTCGGAAACCGAGATCCTCGCCGACGACGCCACCCGCATGGCGGCGCGGCTGGAGGCCCAGGGCGCGCGGGTCGATCTCCGGACACACCCGTCCGCACCGCATGCCTGGCCGGTATTCGACGGCTGGATCCCCGAGGCACGCGCCACGCTGCGCACCGCGGCGCGCTTCGCTCAGGCGTCCCTGGGCGAGACCAGCCGGTAGCTCAGCGCCTCGGCGACATGGGGGCGGCGGATGGTGTCCTCGTCGGCGAGGTCGGCGATGGTGCGGGCGACCCGCAGCACGCGGTGATAGCCGCGCGCCGACAGGCCGAAGCGGTCGGCGG
>NZ_JAATOS010000470.1:0-3076 GCF_011806505.1 Salipiger sp. HF18
AGGGTCGTTGGTCCCGGCGCATCCCTGACGTTGTCACCAGATTGGGCCGCATCGCCGCGCCAAGCGCGCCCGGATCACACGCCCCTTCACGCCCGCTCAGGCCTCCTCCCGACACCCTTCCGCGATGAAGCGCGCTTCGAGCAGCCTCCGTGCCCGGTGTACCGCTTCGGGCACCGCGTGGCCGAGGGCGCGTCCCGCAGCGATGGCCGTGGCAAGCTGGCAGCCGGTGCCGCGCAGGGTGCTGGAATGGCGCGGGCCTTGGATTCGCTCGATTGCACCGTCGGGGCCGTCGGGGCCGTAGAGACGGTCCTCGCAGCCCTGCCCGTCTGCGTGGCCGCCTTTGACCAGCACCCAGCGGCAGCCCGCCCCCTGTAGCGCGCGGACGATTTCGGGCTCACCCGAAATGCCGAAGCAGGCTCCGAATGCGCTCAGCTCGGGCAGGTTCGGCGTCAGCACCTCGGTGCGCGGCAGCAGCCCTTCAATGAGCGCCGCGACGCCCGGCGGGTCGAGCAAAACCCGGCCGGAGCTCGAGGCCAGAACCGGGTCGAGCACCAGCGGCACCTGCGGCAAGACCCCGGCCACCGCCGCCACGGTCGGCGCGTCCACCAGCATACCAAGCTTCACCGCATCGACGCGGCTCTCCAGGGCCGAGGCGATCTGCGCCACGACCAGCTCGGGCGCCACCGGCGAGACCGCCCGCACGCGCGCGTCGCTCTGGGCGGTCACCGCGGTCACCGCAACGCGGGTCCGCACGCCCGCCGCGGCCACGGATGCCGCGTCGCGCAAGAGCCCGGCGCCGCCGCTCGAGTCCATGCCGCCGATGCAGAGCCCCACGGGCGTCACGCCAGCACCGCCGCGCGATGGCCCCGCGCCAGTGCCCCCTGCGCCGCGCGCCATGCCCGCAGGCCGCTGGTGCAGGCGAAGACCAGCCGTTCCTCGGGCGCCGGAGCGAGGCTCGCGCAGCCCTCGGGCGAGACGCGGCGGGCGCCGGGCACGGCGGGCACGGGTGCCTCCACCACGTCGCGCAGCTCGATCACCATATCGCCGGGCAACAACTCGTCCGCCCCCAGCAGCACGGGCCCCGCGACCGAGGGCTCGGGGGCACCGTCGAAGCGGAACCCCGTCACCTGCCAACTGGCAAGATCGACGCGGCAGAGCAGCCCGAGCGGCGAGGGCTCGAGCCCCAGCAGCCCCGACAGCCCCATCTGCGCCTGCAGCGCGCCGAGCACCGCCACGGCAGGCCCCATGACCCCGCCGGTGGCGCAGCTCTGCAGCCCCGGCGGCAGATCGGGGAACACGGCGCGGTAGCTCGGGGCCCTTCCACAAAAGCCACCCACGTGCCCTGCCCGACCCAGCACCGAGGCCGCGATCAGCGGCACGCCGGCGGCAAGGCAGGCATCCGAAAGCGCATAGGTGACCGCGAAGGCATCCGCCGCGTCGATCACCAGATCCGCCTCGGCCACCCTCGCCCGGGCGCACGAGGGATCGAGCCGCGCCACCTCGGGCGTCACCGCACAGTCGGGGTTCAGCCCCCGCAGCGCATCGGTGGCGACCTCGGCCTTGGGACGGCCGAGGTCGCTCATGCGGTAGAGCGTCTGGCGGTGCAGGTTGCTCTCTTCGATCACGTCGTGGTCGACCACGCGCAGCGCACCGACCCCGGCGCCCGCCAGAAGCGGCAGCAAGGTCGAGCCGAGCCCGCCCGCGCCCACCACCAGCACCCGCGCGGCGGCCAGCCGGTCCTGCCCCGCCGCGCCGACCTCGGGCAGGATCATCTGACGCGCGTAGCGGGTCATCGCCATGGCGCCGTGGCCTCGATCCAGAGATCGCAGCGCGCCTCGCGGTCGGAGGCCTGCGCGATGTCGGTCACCACCGCGGCGCTGTCGGCACCCGCCTCGAAAAGCTCGGGCAGGCGCTCGGGGGTGACGCCGCCAATGCCCACCAGCGGCACCGAGCCGGCGCGCCGCTTCCACGAGCGCACGCGATCCAGCCCCTGCGGCCCCCAATTCATCTTCTTGAGCAGCGTCGGCCAGACCGGCCCCAGCGCCACGTAGGCCGGATCGAGCGCAAGCGCCCGGTCGAGCTCGGCCTCGTCATGGGTCGAGAGCCCGAAGGCCACGCCTCTGCGGCGCAGGGCGGCGAAATCGGCCTCGTCCATGTCTTCCTGCCCGAGATGCACCGCGCCGCAGTTGAGGTCCATCGCCGCCTGCCAGTGATCGTTGACCACGAGCTGCGCGCCATGCACGGCACAGAGATCGCGGGCGCGGGCGATCTGGCGGCGGATCTCGCGGTCCCCGGCGCCCTTGAGACGCAGCTGCACCAGCCGAACGCCACGCGGCACCAGAAGCTCGAGCTCGGAGACGTGGCCGACGATGAGATAGAAGGGATCGAGCCTCATCCTGCCAGCTCCGCCATGCCGAAGACCGGGGTCGACGCCCGCGCCATGTCGCGGCGCGGCATGAGCCCCGCCTCATGCGCCGCGAGCCCCGCCTCCACCGCCTGCCCGAAGGCGCGGGCCATGGCGACCGGGTCGCGGGCGCTTGCCACGGCGGTGTTGAGGAGCACCGCGTCGAAGCCCATCTCCATCGCCTCCGCCGCCTGAGACGGCGCGCCGATCCCAGCGTCGATCACCAGCGGCACGTCCGGGAAATGCGCCCGCATCCGCGCGAGGCCGGAACGGTTGGACAGCCCCTGCCCCGAGCCGATCGGCGCGCCCCAGGGCATCAGCACCCGGCAGCCCGCCTCGATCAGTTTCTCGCCGAGGATCAGGTCCTCGGTGGTGTAGGGAAACACCTCGAAACCCTCGGCGCAGAGGATGCGCGCGGCCTCGACCAGCGCGAAGGGATCGGGCTGCAGCGTGTCGGCATGGCCGATGACCTCGAGCTTGATCCAGTCCGTACCGAAGAGCTCGCGCGCCATCTGCGCCGTTGTCACCGCCTCGCGGGCCGAATGGCAGCCGGCGGTGTTGGGCAGCAGCAGGCAGCCGCTGTCCTTCAGGATCTCGCGGAAGGCGCCGCCCTCGCGCCCCTCGCGGCGCAGCGAGACGGTGATGACCTCGGCGCCCGAGGCGGCGATGGCG
>NZ_JAATOS010000471.1:0-3075 GCF_011806505.1 Salipiger sp. HF18
GGGCAGCGCCTGCAGCCCGACCATCACCCGGGTGCAGCGGGCGAAGAGGTCGGCGAAATAGGCCTTGCCGCCGTCCTCGTTCTGCCGGCCCTGCTGCATCTGCTTGAGATCGTGCCCGGCGCAGAACGCCTTGCCCGCGCCCGACAGGATCACCGCGCGCACCGTCCGGTCCTCGCGCAGCGCGTCGATCTGCTCTTGCAGCGCGGCGAGCATCTCGTCCGAAAGCGCGTTCAGCCGCTCCGGCGCGTTCAGTTTCAGATGCGCGACGGCGCCCGTGTCGTGACGTTCCAGCAGGTCCATCTTGTCCTCCCAACCTGTTTGCAGGCAGCTTAGCCCTGCCACGACAGGGAGGAAAGAATGGCGATCACGTTTACCATAGCCGAGATGGAGGACTATCTTGCGGACGTGTTTCCGCAGGTCGACGGCATGTTCGGGATCGACCGCATGGACGAGGACCTGCTGGTGATGCGGCTGCGGGTCTCGGACGCGCATCTGCGGCCCGGGGGCACCGTCTCGGGGCCCTCGATGTTCGCGCTGGCGGACGTGGCGGCCTATGTGGCGACGCTGGCGCGGATCGGGCGGCAGGCGCTGACGGTGACCACCCATTGCTCCATCGACTTCATGCGCAAGCCCGAGGCCGGGGTCGACCTGCTGGCCGAGGCGCGGCTGCTGAAGCTCGGGCGCAGCCTCAGCGTGACCGACGTGCTGCTCTATTCCGAGGGCTCGGACAAGGTCGTGGCCCATGCCTCGCTGACCTATTCGATCCCGCCGGTGGCGATGGGCTAGGGCAGGGCGCCCCACCAGAGAGAAACCAAAAATGGCGCGAGGGGATGCCTCGCGCCAAGGGAAGAGGTTCTGTCAGCTCCGGGGATCAGCGCTGCCAGAACATGCGACGCGCTTCCTTGTAGGCCACGTGTCGTTCCACGCCGATATCCCTCAGCAGATGTGCATCGAGCTGCGACAGCGCACGACGGGTGCGGCGGCGCTCGGACCACTGAGCCAGCACCACCGCGATGCGCAGCGCAATGGCCGACATCGGCGGCAGCGGGCGCTGCGCGTCGAGATAGGCGATCAGCGGGGCATGTGCGGTATTGTTGACCATGGGATAACTCCAGCTTTGTATTGGTACAATGTCCTTGTATTTCGTGCCGATTTGATACATTCTGCCACTATGGGCGTCGAGAAAAACATTGTGACCGATACAATATCTGCGCTGTTCGAGGAGCAGCCGGAGGGGCCGAAGTACCGCGTGCTGTCCTCGGCGCTGCGACGAGGCATCGACCAGGGCCATCTGCCCGAGGGCACGCGGCTGCCGCCGGTACGCGATCTGGCGTGGCGTCTCGGCATGACGCCGGGCACGGTGGCGCGGGCCTACACGTTGCTCACGGACGAGAACGTGCTGACCGCCGAGGTCGGGCGCGGCACCTTCGTCAGCTACAAGGACGAGGAGCGCCCGCCGCTCTACATCACCCGCCCGATGACACCGGGCACGGACGGCATCGAGATGGTGAACCTGTTCACCGCGCGCCTGCCCGACCTGGGTCAGATCGCGTTGATAAACGACGGTTTTCGCCGTCTGGCCGAGCGTCCGGACCGGGCGCTTCTGGACTACCCGACCGCATCCTCCTTTGCCGCGACCCGACAAGCGGTGGTCGACTGGCTCGACCACGTGCCGCTGGGGAGCCTCCAGCACGAGGACATCGTGCTCTCGCACGGGGCGCAAAGCGGCATCTCGCTGGTGATGCAGGCGGTGCTGCGGGGGCGCCGCCCCGTGGTGCTGGTCGAGGAGCTGGCCTATCCCGGCTTCCGCCGTGCCGCCGAGCTGGTGCGGGCCGAGATTGTATCGGTTCCGATGGATGAGGACGGAATTGTACCCTCCGCTCTGGCCGAACTCGCGCACCGTCACGAGGCTCAGCTGCTTTGTACCTCTCCGGAACTGCACAATCCCACCGCGCTGGTGACGCCGCCGAAACGCCGCCATGAGATCGCAGATGTGGTGCGCCGTGGCGGGTTCGACATCCTCGAGGACGACAGCACCTTTCTCGGCGAGACGCGCTCCGAGAGCTACCGCGCGCTGCTGCCCGAGCACGGGTGGTTCGTCTCCTCGATCTCCAAGACGCTGACGCCTGCGCTGCGGGTGGGCTTTGCCATCGCGCCGCAATCGCGCCGCAGCGAGCTTCGCCGTGTAGCCGAAAACGGCTTCTTCGGACTGGCCAAGCCGCTGGCCGACCTGATCGGAGACCTGCTGACCCGCGACGAGACCCGCGAGATCGTGCGCTCGGTCCGCCGCCGCAACGCGGTCTACGTGCGCGCGGCGGTGAATGCGCTTGGCGGGCACGACATCGGCTGGCACGAGGAGGCGCCCTTCGTCTGGCTGCGCCTGCCCAGCGGCTGGCGCGCCGCCGCCTTCAGCCGTGCCGCCGAGGCGCAGGGCGTGCAACTGCGCCCGGCCGAGGAGTTCTCCCCCCGCAACGGATTTGCGCCGCACGCGGTCCGCATCGGCATGAACGCGCAGGTCGCGCTCAGCGATTTCGAGGCGGCGCTGGGACGGTTGCGGCGGCTTTTGGACAATCCGCCGGAGCAGATTCTGGTCTGAAAATTGGGGTATATAGATACCATAATTTCAAGCCATTGTTTTGTAATGGATAATTTGGATTTGTCCCGCTTGACGTGGCTCGCGGGATGCATATAACCGCCCAATCTGAATTCGGGCCTCCCCAGCGGGGTCCATTTGAACAAGCTCAAGGGCAACCGCGATGAAAACCTTCTCTGCGACTCCGGCAGACATCGAGAAGAAATGGATCGTGATCGACGCGGAAGGCGTCGTTCTCGGCCGTCTCGCCTCGATCGTCGCCATGCGTCTGCGTGGCAAGCACAAGGCCACCTTCACGCCCCATATGGACATGGGTGACAATGTCATCATCATCAACGCCGACAAGGTGCAGATGACCGGCAAGAAGCGTGAAGAAAACTTCTACTGGCACACCGGCCACCCGGGCGGCATCAAGTCCCGCACCAAGGCCCAGATCCTCGAGGGTGCCTACCCCGAGCGCGTGGTCCTGCAGGCCGTCAAGC
>NZ_JAATOS010000046.1:0-17743 GCF_011806505.1 Salipiger sp. HF18
CGGCGAGGTCGGCGATCTGACCGCGCCACAATGGTTCGCCGCCTCCACCGCCTGGATCGACGACCTGCGCGAGGCCGAGGCCGGCCTGATGGCCGAGCTCGAGGCCCAGACCGCCGCCGATGCCGCCAGCGCCCGGCACAACCTCTGGGTCGAGGCAGTGATCGCCGGGGCGGTCGCGCTGACGTTTGCAGGCGTCGCCGTTCTGCAGTCCGAGGTGCTCACCCGGCGGTTGCGCAACCTGACCGCGGTGATGAACGAGTTCATCGAGGGCCGGTTCGAGGCCTGGGTGCCCTACATCAAGAGCCGGGGCGAGATCGGCGGCATGGCCCACTCGATCTACCGCTTCAAGCAGCTGACCCGCGCCGCCATCGAAAAGCGCGAACGCGACGAGGCGCGGCTCAACGCCCGGCACCAGCAGGTGGTCGACCTGATGACCGAGGGTCTCAAGGCGCTGGCCAGCGCCGACCTGACGCTGCGCTTCGAGGACCCGCTCGCCGAAGAATACGATTCAATTCGCAGCGACTTCAACACCGCGACCGCGCGTCTGCGCGACGTGATGCTCACGCTGGCCAAGACGGTGGCCGAGCTGCAGGAGCGCTCCGGCGACATGCGCGCCTCGGCATCGGATCTCGCCGATCGGACCAACACCCAGGTCGAGATGATCGCCCGCACCGCCGAGACGGTGGCGGGCCTGACCGAAACCTTGAAGGAGACGAGCAGCTCGCTCAAGGACGCCAAGGGCCTCGCGGACGAGGCCAAGGGCCGCGCCGACCGATCCGGCGATGTGGTGAGCAACGCGGTCGCCGCCATGGACCGCATCGCCGAATCCTCGGGGCGGATTGCACAGATCACCACGGTGATCGAGGACATCTCCTTCCAGACCAACCTGCTGGCGCTCAACGCCGGGGTCGAGGCCGCACGCGCCGGCGAGTCGGGCAAGGGCTTCGCGGTCGTCGCGATGGAGGTGCAGGGGCTCGCCAGCCGCTCGGCCGACGCGGCGCTCGAGATCAAGAAGCTGATCGACGAGAGTGCGCGCGAGGTGAAGGGCGGCGTGGATTTTGTGGGGGAGACCGGCGATGCGCTCGAGGCGATCCTGGACCAGATCCGCCGCGTCGACGAGGTGCTCTCGGGCGTCAGCGACGCCGCCGAGGGCCAGAGCCGTGAGTTGCAGGAAATCAACGGCGCCATGCGCCGCCTGAGCGACCTCACCACCCAGAACACCGAGGTGGCCGATGCCAGCCGTGTGAGCTCGACCGAACTCGCCGAACGCGCCCAGCACCTCGCGCGGCTGGTCGGCGAGTTCGATCTCGGCAAGCCGGCCACGCGTCACTCCACCCCCGAGGCCAGCCGCGCCGCCTGAGCCGCATTGCTGCAGCTTGTCATGCACAGCTGGCATCTCTCGGCGTCTCGGAGACCGTTTTGCTGAGCCGAAGGTGATGGCCGGGGCTGCGCCACTTCGGCACCAGAGGCGGCGCGAATGGGCGCCATCTGCGCGATGAGCGAAGACCGCCAACAGGTGCTGCCGCCTACGCTTGAGGCCCAGGCCGAGGGCGTCTCGCAATCCAGTAACTGGGATGCCGGGCGCGCGTTCGGGCGTTTTCCGATGCCGGAGGGATCAGGCCGACCGGGATATTGCGAATAGCCACAACCTGTTCGCAAGCGTGCGGTGGAGTCGCGGACTTTGATCCTGCAGAGTTTCGCAGAGCTCGATATTCGTCCCGGTTTTTCTGACGTCCTGCTCTGAAGAAGCCTCATGGCAGCGATCATGACTGATCAACCAGCCCCTCCAGGACAAAGCGTGTCCGCTGCCACAATCCACCGAGCGCCTGAAGGGCTTTCGAGTCAGCCAGGTCTCCAGCCTTGATGACCGCTTCGATCTGGAGCAGCGCATGGCGAAGCGCCTCGGCACCGAAGGTTCCGCAAGAACCTGCGCAGCGATGCGCCACCGCGGCGATCTCCGGATCACGAACGTCGGCCTGAGCGAGCCACTCGAGATCACGCTCGGTCTCATCGAGAAATCGCTCCAGAAGGGCCCGAGCCGCTTCTTCCGGAAGCGCGTCGATCAATTCGCGAGGTCGCTCGAGGTCGACCAACGCGACATTGCGGCCTGCCTCTTCTTCGTTGCTTTGGTCGTGCGGAGCGCAGGGAAACTCACCCGCGAACAGTCCCGAGAGTGTCTCCCGGATCTGCCCGCGGTCCACTGGCTTCGTCAGAAAGGCATTCATGCCTGCCGCTTCGAAACTCTTCCGTTCCTCGGCGAAAGCATGAGCCGTGAGCGCGATGATCGGTGTTTTCGCCGACGCACCGCCACCCGCGCGGATCTGGCGGGCAGCGGTGGTGCCGTCCATGACGGGCATCGATATGTCCATGAAGATCGCGTCGAAGCGCCGGCGCATAGCAGCATCGACACCTGCCTGCCCATCCAGCGCCAGCTCCACCCTGTGACCATCTTTCTCCAGAAACCGGAAAAGGATGAACCGGTTGATCTCGTTGTCCTCGACGATCAGCAGGTCGAGAGGTCGCTGGGGCAGTTTCGCGCTCTCCGGAACAGGCGCATCCTCGGTTGCGCGACGTGCAGTTTGAGGCAGAGGAAGCCGTACCCAGAACAGGCTTCCCTCACCCGGCTCGCTCTCGGCGCCAATGCTGCCGCCCATCAGTCGGGCAAACCGCTGTGCGATCCCCAGCCCGAGCCCGGTGCCTCCGGCCTCCCGCGCGTAGGAGGAATCGAGTGTTTCGAAGTCCCGGAAGATCCGCGCGATATCTTCCTCGCGAATCCCGATTCCGCTGTCGATCACGCGTAGTTCCAGCGCGTTGCCTACGTCGTCGAGATACTCGGCCTCGATCTCTACGGTGCCGTCGCGGGTGAACTTGAGCGCATTGCCGACCAGGTTCAGCAGGACTTGCCGGAGCCGTCGCGCGTCGCCGTCCACCCAATCGCCCTCGGGGCCGACCCAGCGCCAGCTCAGCGCATTACGATAGCGGTCCGCGATGGGGCGCACGGTCTCGACGACACCGCCAACAAGCGCAGTCAGCGAAAACGGTGCGTGCTCGGCGGTCATCTTGCCAGCCTCAAACTTGGTGAGATCAAGCACGTCATTGACGAGCTCAAGCAGTAACCTGCCCGACGCTTCCATCCGGTCGATCATGGCGCACTGTCGCTCCGTCAGCTGCTCATCGCGCAGGAGCTGAAGGGTCCCGAGGAGACCGTTGAGTGGCGTGCGCATCTCGTGGCTCATGACGGCGAGGAACTCGGATTTCGAGCGTTCGCCCGCGAGCGCGCGGTCACGCGCCTCGGTCAGTTGTTCCTCGACCTCCTTCCACCGCGAGATGTCGCGAATGTAGGCGACATAGAGTGGATCGTCGGTGCCGGCGCGGTCGATCGAGAACTCCGCAGGGAACAACCTCCCGTCACGGTCGCGCAGCGATATTTCGAATCTTCGCTCCTCGGGAGTCGGACGGCGGCGCTCATCGGCAAATGCGAAAAGCGTGGCGGTGCGTTCGTCCGGCAATTCGGGCGGAGCGAAGAGCTGACGCGCGGGCTTTCCGAAGACATCGCCTCGACCATAGCCCAGCATACGCTCTGCGGCGGTGTTGAAGCCGCGGACAAGGCCGTCCTCATCCGTCACGACGATGGCGTCTGGCGATGTCTCGACAATTGTCCGCAGCCTTGCGCCGGCGATCTCGATTGCGTCCGCGCGTCGGCGCGCGACGCGGAAGAGCCGGAACATCGTGAGCGCCAGAAGGCTCAGCCCGAGAAACAGAGTGATCAGCGCGCCGGCCATGTATCCCAGCAGGCCTGACACGCGCTCGCGCCGGGAATCCGACAGCTCGGCAAAAGTCGAGAGTCCCGCCAGCGACAGCGCGCGCACGTCCGCGCCCGCCATGGCAGCGCCTTCGGAAAGCTCGGGCAGCTTGGCGTACAGCGCATCATCCGGCCCGTCGATCAGCGGGATGCTCTGGTCAAGGAATGCGCTTACCCGCTCTTGCGGCGCGGCGAAGTCGGGTACGGTCTGGAGCAGCCGGAACAGCCGCCCGTTTTGCAGCGTGGTCATGCGGCTGTAGAGAATGTCGAAGCGCAGCCGGACCTCAGGCAGGGCATCGGGTCGCTCGCGCCCTTCGGCAACCGCGAGACGGAACTGTAGGACCTCCACGTCCGCCTGCGACAGGTTCCATTGCAGGTTGTCCGAATTGGCGGTCGAAAAGGCGTCAATCTCGCGCAGGACCATCCAGCCGAGCCAGACAACCAGCCCGCCGCAGAGCAGCAGAGACACGCTGGCGATCGCCGACTGCAGCAGCGCGGTCCCGGTATCGCGCGATTCGGGAGGTGCCAGAGGCTGCATGGATCAGTCGAGCACGGCGATGCGGTCGAGTTGCCGGATGCTGTGCGAATAGGCCCGAGCGCTGCGGTATTCGGTGGCGTCATCATAGGGATAGACGATCCAGAGAGGCCCGCGCTCGCGCAATGACATCACCGCCCCATTGCGCCGGTAGGCGATAATGGGCACGGGTTCGCGCCATCCGGCGGCCGGGACTTCGACACTGTATCCGTTGATCGCAGTCGCACGGAGCCGAGAGCCCGAGGCCCCGACTGCCGTCATCAGGTCGCGCAGCGCTACGCCGGTGAAGTGCTGGGCGCCGTCGGTCCAGGTCGTTCGGGTGGTGAAGCTCTGCGCCGGCATGGCCTCGAGCATGGCGAGGTCGAAGACGACGGCGTCGCCCGCATTGCGGTCCGCAATCTGCCCGGTGACGGTCAACAGTGGCGCATCGAGAGCGGCCGGCAGGCTTTCGGCGGCAAGGGGGCCGGCAAGCAGGAGAATCGCGAGAAGAACTCGGGCGAGACGGTGCATCGGGCGGGCCACTCCTTTCCTGGTCGAATCGTGCCTCGGGTAGAACACCGGTGTGAGGTGACTCTCGGAATACCTGATGACCGTTAACAAATCGGAGAGACGTGGCAGCTATCTTTCAGGAGCGCCCCATCCGATCGGGGTGCGCCCGCAAACCGGACGGGGGCCGCGCCTGTCCATGATTTCAACGTCCTTCGCGTGCTGCCTGCCAGACCGACCGCAGGCGATTCGCCGGACAACACCAAGGGGACGACATCTTGACGGCCAATCCGAACCCGCGCGCGGCGAGCAGCCGCCTGCCTGCGCTGCGCGTTCTGATCGCCGACGATCACGACCTGCTGCGCGACACGCTGAAGCTCTTCCTCGAGGGCGATGGGGAGTTCGAGACCGTCACGGTCGCCAGCTATTCCGAGGCCGAGGCGCTTGTGCAGGGGGGCGAAGTCTTCGACCTCGTGCTGCTCGACTATTCGATGCCAGGAATGAACGAGCTTGAGGGATTCGCCCGGATGAGCCGTCTGAACGGCGCCCGGCGGGTCGCGGTCATCTCGGGCACGGCCAGCCCCGAGGTCGCCGAAAAGGTGCTTGCCGCCGGGGCCGCGGGGTTCGTGCCCAAGACGCTGTCGGCGAAGTCATTGGTGAACGCGGTGCGCTTCATGTCGATGGGCGAACAATACGCGCCGCTCGAGTTCCTCCGCACGGCCGAGGAGAAAGAGGGCAACCCGTTGGCGGATCGCTTGTCGCGGCGCGAGATGGAGGTGCTGGAACGGCTGACGCAGGGCAAGTCCAACAAGGAGATCGCGCGCGATCTCGATATCCGCGAACCCACGGTGAAGCTGCACGTCAAGACGCTCTATCGCAAGATCGGCGCGGCCAACCGGACGCAGGCGGCGATCTTTGCCAAGGAGGCGGGGCTGTTTTGACCTGCGCCTATGGGATACGCGGCGAAACCATCGCGGTTCGGGAGGTCAGCGGTGTGACAGGCCGCTCAGACCCACTTCGCGAGGGGTGGGAGACTCATCAGCACCGCGTTGGCGTCGTGGCCGGTGGCGAGGCCGAACTTGGTGCCGCGGTCGTAGACGAGGTTGTACTCGGCGTAGAGCCCGCGATGGACGAGCTGGGCGTCCTTCTCGGCGGTGCCGAAGCGCAGGGTGCGCCGCGATTCGACCAGAGGCACCCAAGCGGGAAGGAAGGCGCGCCCGATGTCCTGGGTCAGCGCGAAATCCGCCTCCCAGTCGCCGGTGTTGCGGTCGTCCATGAAGATGCCGCCCACGCCGCGCGCGCGCGCGCGGTGGGGGATGTAGAAATACTCGTCCGCCCAAGCCTTGAGCGCGGGGTAGAGCGCCGGGTCGTGCGGGTCGAGATGCGCCTGCTGCATGGCGTGGAAATGCGCGGTGTCCTCGTCGTATTCGAGGCAGGGGTTCAGGTCGGACCCGCCCCCGAACCACCAGGCGTTCGGCGTCCAGAACATGCGGGTGTTCATGTGGACCGCCGGCACATGCGGGTTTTGCATGTGTGCGACGAGGCTGATGCCACTGGCCCAGAACCGCGGGTCGGCCTCGATGCCGGGCACGCCGCGCGCCGCCATCGACTTCTGCGCCGCCTCGCCGAGCGTGCCGTAGACGGTCGAGACGTTGACGCCGACCTTCTCGAAGACCCGCCCGCCGCGCATAACGCTCATCAGCCCGCCACCCGCGTCAGAGCCGTCATCGGCGGTGCGGGTCGTCGGCGTGACCTCGAAACTGCCCGGCGCCATGTCCGAGAACGGACCCTCTGCATGGCTCGCTTCGAGCCCCTCGAAGGCGGCGACGATCTCGTCGCGCAGGCTGCGGAACCAGGCCGAGGCGCGGGATTTGCGCTCGGCGAAGGCGTCGGTGTCGGTCATTGCAGTCTCCTGAGGTCGCGCGGTGCTTGCCTGGGAAATGGCCCTGCGTCAGTGCGCCGGCGCGGCCACCGGGTCAAGCAGGGTGCGGCCGCCGTCCACGGTCAGCACCTGCCCGGTCATGAAGCCAGAGGCGTCGGAGGCGAGGAACTGCACCGTCTCGGTGAGCGCGTCCGGCCCCGCGATGCGGCCGAGCGGTGTGTGGGCCTCGATCTCCTTGCGGTAGTCGGGCTGGGCCTTGAGCATGTCCTTGAGGAAGGCCGACATCACCGAGCCGAAGCCCACGCCGTTCACGCGCACCCGATACGGCGCCATCTCGACCGCCATAGAGCGGGTCATCTGGTCGAGCGCGGCGCAGGAAATCGAATAGGCCATCAGCTGCGGCTGGGTGCAGCGCGATGCGATGGACGAAAGGTTGATGATCGAGCCCGCGGGCCGCTCGCTGTCGCCGTTGGTCTGCTTGATCATGCGCTTGGCGACGATCTGGCTCAGGCGCAGCGCGGTCATCAGGTTCTGCCTTAGAAGCGTCTCGGTCGAGGTGTCCTCGATGTCGAGCGGGTCGCTGGGCAGCATCTGGCGCGCACCGTTGACGAGAATGTCGACCCGGTCGAAGGCGTCGAGCGTGGCCGAGAGCAGGTTGGCGAGCGTCAGCCGCTCGCGAAGATCGCCGGCGAAGTAGCGCATGTTGTCGCCGTCCTCGTTGGCGCCGCATTCCTTGGCGAGGCGGTTTTCGTCCATGTCGGCGAACATCACGTTCGCGCCCTTGTTGGCGAAGTGGCGGGCGATGGAAAGACCGACGCCGTTCGCGGCGCCCGTGACGATGGCGGTCTTGCCTTCGATCGAATAGCTCATGCAGCGTTCCCTGCGATGTGTCCCCTGGCGAGGACGTTAGCGAAGATCAGCGTTTCGGGCGAGAGGCATGGAGAATCTTGAAGCGGCTGTCGCCGGCGATCTCCTCGCTCGCCCGGAAATGCGTCGCGAGGGCGGTCTCGTAGGGCAGGTGACGGTTGGCGACAAGCCATAGCTGCCCGGCCGGTTTCAGCATGCGGCGGGCGGCTGCGATGAAGGCCTGACCCAGCGCCGGATCGGCCTTGCGCGCAGTATGGAAAGGCGGATTCATCACCACGGTGTCGAGCAGCGCGGGCGGCTCCCAACTCGTGGCGTCGGCCCAGTGAAAGCTGGCGCGCGGGTCCGTGACGTTGCGTTCCGCGCAGTCGAGCGCGGTGCGGTCGGCCTCGACGAGGTGGAGCGCGGCGAGCGAATCGCGGCTCAGCAGCCCGGTGGAGAGCCCTCCCCAGCCGGCGCCCAGATCGGCCACCTGCGCGCCAAGCTTCGCGGGAAGCGCGGCCAGCAGCGCCTGCGAGGCAGGGTCGGGACCGTCGGCCGAGAACACGCCGGGCGCGGTCCAGTCGCCATGGGCGTTGAGGCCCGGCGCGCGGGCCCAGTCGGCGAAGACGTCGGTGGCGGTGAACCATACGGTCTTGCCATGGGCCTTGGAGACCTGCCCCTGGAGCCCGGTGCGGGACTTCAGCGCCTTGACCAGCGCCTCGATGCCGTCGGTCTTCAGACCATCCACGACGATGAGGCCATCGGGCACGGCGGCGCAGGCCTCGGCGATGCGGGCCTCGGCAAGTTCGCGGGCGCGGGGCAGGAAGACCACCGCGGCGGTGAAACTGCCCTCGGGCACCAGCGAGACATCGACGCCGCGTCGCTGCCAGAGGTCGAAGTCGGGGCGGAACCGTTGCACCACGGCGCAGCGCTCGAGTGGCAGCGCCTCGGTCACCAGATCGCCCGGCGCACCGAGCAGCAGGATGCGACCATCGGAGGGCAGGCTCAGGCCTGCCTCGGTTGCGAAACTCAGTCTGTCCGTTGTCATGGGTGGGGCCGCGGCGAGGGCGGCCTACTCCTTTTCCATGGTGCACTGCAGCGGGTGCTGGTGGCGGCGGGCGAAGTCCATCACCTGGCCGACCTTGGTCTCTGCAATCTCGTGGCTGAAGACGCCGACGACGGCGACGCCCTTCTTGTGCACCGTGAGCATGATCTCGAACGCCTGCGCGTGGCTCATGCCAAAGAAACGCTCCAGCACATGCACGACGAACTCCATCGGAGTGTAATCATCGTTCAGCAGGAGCACCTTGTAGAGCGGCGGGCGCTTGGTTTTCGGCTTGGTCTGGACGACCACGTCCGCGTCGCTGCCATCCCCGTCGTCGAAGGACGGCGTGTTGGCGAGGCGGATCGGCATTTCCGTGATGGTGATGGTCATCTCGGCTTCAAGGCGCTTTGCGGTTCAGGGTTCGAAGCGTCTATATAATTCGGAGCGGCGCGCGAGGGAAGGGTCGCTGGAAGGAGTCTCTCCCATATGAACCGGAAATTGCAAACAATAGGTTTCGATGCGGATGACACGCTCTGGCACAACGAGCGTTTCTTCCACCTGACCCAGCAACGATTCGCGGAGCTGCTCGCGGATCATGCAGACGCCGAACATTTGGGCTCGCGCCTTCTGGAGGCCGAGAAGCGCAACATCGGCCACTACGGATTCGGCGTGAAGGGCTTCGTGCTGTCGATGATCGAGACCGCCATCGAGGTGACCGAGGGCAAGGTGCCGGGCTCGGTGATCTCGGAGCTTCTGGCGGCCGGGCAGGACATGCTGAACCACCCGATCGAGCTTCTGCCCCATGCCCGCGAGGCCGTCGAGGCGCTGGCCGAGGATCATTACCTCGTGCTGATCACCAAGGGCGACCTGCTCCACCAGGAACGCAAGCTGGCGCAGTCGGGGCTGGGGGACTGTTTCGACGCGGTCGAGATCGTCTCGGACAAGCGAAGCGAGACCTATGGCCGGATCTTCGGGCGGTCTCCCGGAGGGGCCGAGGCGTCGATGATGGTGGGCAATTCGCTCAAGTCCGACGTGAACCCGGCCATCGCGGCCGGGGGCTGGGGCGTCTACGTGCCGCATGACCTCGTCTGGGGGCTCGAGATGGATGACAAGCCCGACCATCCGCGCTTTGCGGAATTGCCGGATCTCGGGGGCTTGTGCGCCCTTATTTCGTGTATAGGTTGACCAAAAACGAATCAATAGCACGCCAACAGTGCGGGTGGCACGTCTAGGGGGCGGTCGCCGCCCACGCCCTATATGTTGGTTTTCCTGCGGCAAATTCGGGCAAAATATCAAGGAATTGCCGGGTTTCTTTGAAGCAGATCCCGTGCTACGCTGCTCCGAAGCAGAACAAGTCCACCGGATAAAAAACAGCCGGGGACACGAGGCAGTAGAAGGCGGATACCGTGACGGGACGGCGTAGGCAGTGGCCGGGCCGAGCAGGCCTGCAAT
This sequence comes from Salipiger sp. HF18, assembly GCF_011806505.1. NCBI lineage: Bacteria > Pseudomonadati > Pseudomonadota > Alphaproteobacteria > Rhodobacterales > Roseobacteraceae > Salipiger > Salipiger sp. HF18. The sequence continues at coordinate 10,049 of NZ_JAATOS010000046.1, forward strand.
TTATTCTGGCAATCGTGATGCTTGCGGCAATGCCGCTAAGTGCCATGGCCGCGCCCTTTGCGGCGATGGTGATGGATGCCAGGTCTGGCGAGGTGCTCCATTCGGAGAATGCGGATACTCCGCTTCACCCCGCATCGCTCACCAAGATGATGACGCTCTACATCGCTTTCGAGGCGGTGGAGCATGGCGAGATCTCCATGGACTCCGTGGTGACCGTGTCGCGCAACGCGGCCTCCGAGCCGCCCTCCAAGCTGGGGCTGCGCGAAGGTCAGAAGATCAAGCTGCGCTACCTCGTGCGGGCGGCGGCGGTGAAGTCGGCGAACGACGCGGCGACCGCCATCGGCGAGGCCATCGCGGGCTCGGAAGCGGCCTTTGCGCGGCGGATGAACCGCACGGCGAAGGCGCTCGGGATGACCCGCTCGACCTTCAAGAACGCCAACGGCCTGACCGAGTCGGGGCACATGTCCACCGCGCGTGACATGAGCATCCTCGGGCGCCACATGGTCTACGACTACCCGCAGTACTACAACCTGTTCTCGCGGATCTCGACGAGCGCCGGCGTGCGCGAGGTGGCCAACACCAACCGCCGCTTCCTCGGCTCCTACAAGGGTGCCGACGGCATCAAGACCGGCTACACCCGGGCCGCGGGCTTCAACCTCGTGGCCTCCGCCGAGCGCGGGCAGGAACGCGTGATCACCACCGTCTTCGGGGGCGCCTCCACCGCGGCGCGCAACGCCAAGGTGGCGCAGCTCATGGACCTCGGGTTCAAGCGTGCCAAGACGCGGGTGGCGCTGCGCAAGCCGGGCCTGCCGCCCTACCTCGGCAACCGCGGGCTGGGCGAGGTCATCGTCGCGCAGACCGCCGACCCGAGCCCGGACGGCGCCCGTGGCAAGACGATTCGTGTCGTCGCCGCAGCCGTGAACCGCAGCCTGCGTCCGCAGGCCCGGCCCGGCCCCACCGGTCCGAGCGGCAGCGATGTCGCGCCGCTGGTGGCAAGCGTCGAGGGGGACATCCAGACTGTGCTGGCCGCGGTGCAGACCGCCGAGCAGCAGGCCGCCTCGCCGGTCGCCGCCGCGCCCGTGACGCTGGCGGATGCCTCTCAGGTCGCGCCGGATTCCTCGATCAAGCCGGTGCGGCGCCCGCAGGGCATCGTGGCCTTCGCCGCCTCCACGCCCGCAGCGGCGCCGGGTGCCGCCGTCGCGGCCACCGTCGAGACCGTCGCCGCCGTCGCTCCGGTCGAGGAACAGGAAGTCGTGACCCGCGTCTCGACCTCGGGCGGGCGTCACTGGGGCATCAACGTCGGCCGCTACCCGAGCCGCTACGCCGCCGAGAAGGTGCTGCTGAAGACCGCGCTGATGGAGACCGCCACGCTGGACGGCTCGCTGCGCAAGGTGGTCAACCGTTCCAGCGGCTTCGACGCCAACTTCATGGGCCTCTCGCGCGAGACCGCAGACCTTGCCTGCCGCCGCCTGCAGGCCCGACAGGTCACCTGTTTCATGATCGGCCCGAGCTGATCCGATACCCACGACGTGACGGCGAACGCGCCGCACGAGACTACGAAGACAGAACTGCTGCCCCCGGCCTTCGGACCGGGGGCTTTTTCTTGTTCGCAGGGATTTGCTCGCCGGGATTCAGCCTTGTGCCGAACTTTGGCCGGGGCCCGGACGGGAAGGGCTCAGCGCGCCATCCGCCAGTAGATGCCGCGCGGCCCCGCGACCTCGGTCAGCTTGCTGAGGCGGCGGCCGGGCGGGCGCTGGCCGGTCGAGAAGAGCGCGCCCAGGTCGTCGAGCAGCCCGCGGTCCTGCGCGTAGGCGTTGCGGTTCAGCGAGAACAGGTCCGAGCCCACCGGCGTCACGTCGATTGAATCGATGCCCTGCACCACCACCGGCCCGTCGGGGCCGACGTCGCCGAGCCTCCGGTAGGTGTCGCGCCCCTGCTGTGAGGCCAGCAGCGCCCGGTCCGAGGCGCAGGCGTAGAGAGTGATCCCCTTGGCGGCGGCGGTGAAATGGCCGGCCATGGTCTCGAAGCTGCCCGCGTCGAGGTCGGGTGCTGCAAGCACGAGCTGCCCGATGGCCTGCCCGCGCTGCCCGAGCCGGGTGCCCGCGCTGGTCAGCAGCGCCTCGAGTGTCGCGTTCCCCATGGAATGCGCGATGACGTGCACCTTCTCGACGCCCGGGGTCTCGAACACCAGCTCGAGGAAGCGGTCCATGAAGCCGCCGGCATTGCGGGCGCTCTCGAGATCGGAGGCGTAGTCCTGGGTCTCGCCGTCCGAGGGCCAGCTGTAGGCAAAGGCAGGCCCGTCGAAACCGAGGTCATGGGCCAGCTGCGCGGCGCGGAAGGTGGCGTCGGCGAAGGTGGTGTTGAAGCCGTGGATGAAGACGAAGGCGGTGTGGGCGAAGCGTTCGGCTCCCTCGGCCACGTGCGAGGCCATGGCCATGAAGGCGGGTTCGGACAGGATCTCGGTCTTGAGCACGGTGAAATGGTGCTCGGGGTCGCAGGCCTTGCGGCGCAGCGTGACGCTGAAAAAGCCGTACTCCGTGGGGCGCTCGATGCGGCTCTCGCGGTGGGCCTCGCGCGGGATGGTGATGTCGGTGTGGCCCAGTGTCAGGCGCCCGGCGCGACGGTTGCCGAATTCGGCACCGTGCTCGTCCATGGCCTCAACGGCACGGTCGGTGCCGAAGAACACCCGCTGCACCCAGTAGCGGGTCGTGCGACCGTCCTTGTCGGGTGCGGGTGCGGGTGCGTGTGCGTGGGCGGGAGCGGGGGCGTCACCCTCGTCATCCCCGTCGAGCTCGGCCTCGGCAGCCCGGGAGCCGCGCCGGGAGGTGATCCGCGGCATCGGCGGCAGGCTGCTCTGCAGATCCGCGACCCAGACCTCGGGCGGGCCGCTCGGCCGGGCATCCCCGGGCGCCTCGTGGGTGCGCCCGTCGCCGCCACGCCGCGCCGGCGTGCGGTGACCCGAGCGCAGGTACAGCGTCAGTGCTGCAGCCGTCAGCACGAGGATCAGGATCCAGATGAAATCGCTCTCGGTCACGGGAACCCCATTCGGAGGATGTCTTGCCGCATCGCGGTGGCCGGCCCGCCAGACGCGCGGAGCCTACCTTTAACAATGTGCAACCTAGAGGGGAAGTTCCCGCAGCGCCATATGCCCGGGTTCACAAAATGACAAACCCCCGAAAGGCCAGGCCCCGGGGGTCGTCTTCTCATCGTGTCGGAAGGTCAGCTGCCTGACCTTTGCGCTGATCTCAGAGGAGACCTTCGCGCTGGGCCTTCTTGCGCGCCAGCTTGCGGGCACGGCGAACTGCCTCTGCCTTTTCGCGCGCTTTCTTTTCGGACGGCTTCTCGAAATGTTGCCGAAGCTTCATTTCACGGAACACGCCTTCACGCTGCAGCTTCTTCTTCAGAGCGCGGAGCGCCTGATCGACGTTGTTGTCGCGAACACTAACCTGCATGTGGTTTTCACCACCTTTCTAAGTTTGAGTTGCAAGGAATTGCAGGAAGCCGCCTCATAGCAAGGCTTGGCGAAATTGTCTAGGCTTCTAGTTATAGAGTCGAAGGAGAGGCCACATGACAGATGATACAGCCACCCGCCTGCTGGATGCGGCGTTGAACCATGTCGCCTTCGACGGCTGGTCGGAGACGACCTTCAGGGCCGCAGTGACCGACGCCGGCGTCGATCCGGTCGTGGCGCGCGGGCTCTTCCCCCGCGGAGCCGTCGACATGGCGATCGCTTTCCACCGGCGCGGAGACGACGCGATGGCCGCGAGGCTGGCGCAGGCGGACGACGAAGGACTGCGCTACCGCGACAAGGTCGCGCGCGCCATCCGCACCCGGATCGAGGTCGTGGACGACCGCGAGGCGGTGCGCCGCGGCACCACGCTCTTTGCCCTGCCGCTCTATGCGCCCGACGGTGCCAAGCTGATCTGGGGCACCGCGGACCGCATCTGGGGCGCGCTCGGCGACACCGCGCGCGACTTCAACTGGTACACCAAGCGCGCCACCCTGAGTGGCGTCTATTCCTCGACCGTGCTGTTCTGGCTCGGCGACGATTCGATCGACCATCAGGCGACGTGGGACTTCCTCGACCGCCGCATCGAGGACGTGATGCGGATCGAGAAGACCAAGGCGAAGGTGCGCGAGAATCCCCTGCTGAAACGGGTTTTCGCCGGGCCGGAGCGGGTGTTAAGCAATATTCGCGCGCCACGATCCGCGCGCGAGAGCGATTTGCCGGGCGGCTGGACCGCTCCCAGATAAGGACACCCCATGACTGACACCATGCGCGCCGTCGAGATTTCCGAACCCGGCGGCCCCGAAATGCTGCGCCCGACGACCCGGCCCGTGCCGGTGGCGAGGCACGGCGAAGTGGTGATCCGCGTGGCCTGGGCGGGGGTGAACCGCCCCGACGCGCTGCAGCGGGCTGGAAGCTATGCGCCGCCCAAGGGCGCGAGCGACCTGCCGGGGCTCGAAGCCTCGGGCGAGGTCGTGGCCGTGGGACCGGGCGTGCGCTGGCCCGCCGTCGGCGACGCGGTCTGCGCGCTGCTGCCCGGCGGCGGCTACGCGGAATACGTGGCGACGCCCGCCGCCCATTGCCTGCCGGTGCCCAACGGCATGGACCTCCGCGAGGCGGCCTGCCTGCCCGAGACCTTCTACACCGTCTGGACCAACGTCTTCGAGCGCGGCGGCCTGCAGGCGGGCGAGCGATTCCTCGTGCACGGCGGCTCGTCCGGCATCGGCACGACGGCGATCCAGCTTGCCTCGGCCTTCGGCGCCCGGGTCTTCGCCACGGCGGGCTCGCCCGAGAAGTGCAATGCCTGCCTCGCGCTCGGCGCCGAGCGGGCGATCAACTACCGCGACGAGGATTTCGTCTCGGTCCTGCGGGAAGAGGGCGGGGCCAACCTGATCCTCGACATGGTGGGCGGAGACTACCTGCCGCGCAACGTCAAGGCGCTGGCGGACGAGGGCCGGTTGGTGCAGATCGCCTTCCTGCAGGGGCCCAAGGTCGAGCTGAACTTCGCGCAGGTGATGACGCGGCGCCTGACCATCACCGGCTCGACCCTGCGGCCGCAGAGCGACCTGGCCAAGGCGCGCATCGCCGAGGCCCTGCGCAAGACGGTCTGGCCGCTGCTCGAGTCCGGGCGCGTCGCGCCGGTGATGGATTCGGTCTACGCGCTCGACGAGGCCTCGAAGGCGCATGCCCACATGGAGCGCTCGGGCCACATCGGCAAGATCGTCCTCAAGGTCGCCTGAGGCGGTGGTCTGAGACCCTGATCTGAGGCTTGGGTCTGAAGACTTGGCCCGGAAGACTTGGGCCGGAAAACCTTGCCCGAGGCGTCGGGGGCGGCTACAGCCGCCCTCGTAAAGCCTCTGCAGGCCGTCAGTAGACCGCGCGGCGGTAGAAGTGCCACGTCGCGTGGCCGAGCACCGGCAGCACCACGATGAAGCCCAGCATCAGCGGGATCGCCGCCAGCACCAGCAGCGCGGCCACCGTGGCCCCCCATGCCAGCGTCACGACCGGGTTCTTCTTCAGCACCTGGATCGAGGTCGCCACCGCCACCGGTGCGCCGACATGGCGGTCGAGCACCAGCGGGAAGGACACGACCGAAGTGGCCAGCGCCCCCAGCGCGAACAGGAAGCCCACGCCGCAGCCCAGCACGATCATCGTCCAGCCGCCCGGCGTGCCGAACACCTGCGACAGGAAGGCCATGAGGCCCGGGGGCGTGTCGGCGCCCATGGTCAGGGCGTGGATCCCGGCCGCGACCAGCATCCAGGCCATGAACAGGGCCGCGAGATACAGCCCCATGACCAGTACCGCCCCGAATCCGGGCGAGCGCATCACCGCGAAGGCCTGCCCCCAGCGGGGCGCCTCGCCCATCTCTCGCTGCCGGCTCATCTCGTAGAGCCCGACCGCGGCGACGGGGCCGAGGATCGCGAAGCCCGAGATCAGCGGGAAGAGCAGGGGCACCAGCGACAGTTGCAGGCCCAGCCCCATGAGCAGAAGCCCCATCACCGGGTAGACCAGCACGATGGCCACGACGTCGGTGCGGCAGGCCTGGAAATCCGCCCAGCCGGCGCGCAGGGAGTCGCCGATGTCGGACATGTCCATGTAGCGGACCCGGGGGGGCGTGAGGTCGTGACTGCCGATCTCGCGCGAGGCGGCGGCGAGGTGGCTGCCCGCCCCGCCCAGTTGCTGCGCTGTCCAAGACAGCGGATTTCCGATGGTCTGGGCCATGGGTCTCCTCCCTTTGGCGTGGCGTGACGCGCCAAGTCGGGTCCGGCCCAATGCGCCGATGGCCAGACCGACCGGCGCCGCATGAGCGCAGCCTAGCACGGATCTTTCGAAAACGCATTCACGTCCCGTTGTATGTTTCGGTCCGGTCCCGGCCGCGCGACCTTGGCCCTTGTGCCGGCGGGGGCGACGGCGCAGGGTTCGCCCCGAAACCGCATCTTACGAACAGGAGAGGAGCGCAGGATGAGCGACATGGCGAAGACGGTGATCATCGAGGAACACGGCGGGCCCGAGACCCTCAAGCTGGTCGAGCGCGAGGTCGGCGAACCGGGGCCGGGCGAGGTCCGCATCCGCCACGCTGCCTGCGGGCTGAACTTCATCGACTGCTACCAGCGCTCGGGGCTCTACCCGATGACGCTGCCGCACGCGCTCGGCATGGAGGCCGCGGGCACCATCGAGGCGGTGGGTGAAGGCGTCGTCCACCTCGCGCCCGGCGACCGTGCGGCCTATTCCTCGGCGCCTCCGGGCGCCTATTGCGAGGCGCGGGTGATGCCCGCCGCGCAGGTCTGCAAGCTGCCTGACGCGATTTCCTTCGAGGAAGGCGCCGCGATGATGCTGAAGGGGCTCACGGTGCAGTACCTCTTCCACCGCACCACGCCGCTCAAGGCAGGGGACACGGTGCTGTTCCACGCTGCCGCCGGGGGCGTCGGGCTGATCGCCTGCCAATGGGCCAAGTCAGAGGGCATCCGGCTGATCGGCACCGCCGGCTCCGACGCGAAATGCGCGCTGGCGCTCGAGCACGGCGCCGACGCCTGCATCAACTACGCGACCGAGGACTGGGCCGCGAAGGTGCGTGAGCTGACCGACGGCAAGGGCGTCGACGTGGTGATGGACTCGGTGGGCAAGGACACCTTCATGGGCTCGCTCGACAGCCTGAAGCCGCTCGGCATGATGATCTCGTTCGGCAATGCCTCGGGGCCGGTCGACAACTTCAATCTCGGGATCCTCGGCCAGAAGGGCTCGCTCAAGCTGACGCGGCCGACGCTCTTCACCCATATTGCCGACCATTCCGCCTGCCAGGAGATGGCCGGGATGCTGTTCGGCAAGGTGGTCGCGGGCGACGTGAAGATCCGCATCGATCAGCGCTTCCCGCTCGAGGACGTCGCCGAGGCGCACCGCACGCTCGAGGCGCGGCGCACCACCGGCCAGACCATCCTGACGCTCGGCTGAGCGCGGCGCGGCGGGGCGATGATGCAAAGTTGATAGCCCCGCCGCAGCTCTGCCGTTGATCCGGCGGGCCATGTGAACATATCATGAACGCATGGCAAGACTCACTCTCGATCAGAAACTTGCGATCCTCTCGGACGCGGCAAAATACGACGCCTCCTGCGCCTCGAGCGGGGGGCAGCGGCGCGACTCGCGCGATGGCAAGGGGCTCGGCTCCACCACCGGCTCGGGCATCTGCCACG
>NZ_JAATOS010000472.1:0-3072 GCF_011806505.1 Salipiger sp. HF18
TTCAAGAGTCCGGGCTCAGGCCTGCGCCTGCTTTTCGACCTCGGCCTTGCGCAGCACGAAGCGCTGCACCTTGCCGCTGGGAGTTTTCGGCAGATCCGCCACGAAGTCCAACGCGCGGGGGTAGGCGTGGGCCGAGAGCCGCCCGCGCACGTGCAGGCGCAGCTCCTCGGACAGTTCCTGCGTGCCCTCGACGCCGTCCGCCAGCACCACGAAGGCCTTCACGATCTCGGTGCGCTCGTGGTCGGGCACGCCGATCACCGCCACGTCCACCACCGCCGGGTGCTCGAGCAGCGCGCTTTCGACGTCGAACGGCCCGATGCGGTAGCCCGACGAGGTGATGACGTCGTCGTCGCGGCCGATGAAGCTGATCGAGCCGTCGGGCTCGAACTCGACGCTGTCGCCGGTGCGATAGTACCCGCCCGCGATCGCCGGAGTGTCCTTGTTGTGGTAGCCGGTGAACCACAGCAGCGGCGAGTTGGCGATGTCCACCGCCAGCGTGCCGGGCTCGTTGGGGCCGACCTCGCGCCCGGCCTCGTCAAGCACCGCGACGCGGTAGCCGGGCATGGCATAGCCCGCCGAGCCCGCGCGCACCGGGTGGTCGAGCCCGTGGTGGTTGTTTACCACCATGCCAAGCTCGGTCTGGCCGTAGTGGTCGTGGATCGGCACGTCGAGGTTCTGGTCGAACCAGCGGATGACCTCGGGGTTGAGCGGCTCGCCGGCGCTGCTGACGACGCGGAGCTGTCCCTTGATGCGGGCCGCGACCTCGGGGCCTGCCGCCATCAGCATCCGGAAGGCGGTGGGAGAGCCCGCAAGGCTCGTCACGCCCAGCCGCTCGACGGTGTCGCAGAGGCTCTGTGCGGTGAAGCCGCCCTCGCAGAGGATCGTCGCCTGTCCCAGCACCAGCGGGCCGGTGATCGCGTAGTAGAGCCCGTAGGCCCAGCCCGGATCGGCGATGTTCCAGAAGGTGTCGCCGGCGCGCAGGTCCACCGCGTCGCGCATGTAGGCGGCGAAGGCGAGCAGCGCGCGCATCGGCACCGGAACGCCCTTGGGCAGGCCGGTGGTGCCCGAGGTGGACATCATCATCATCAGGTCGTCGGCGCCGCGCTGCACGGGCGCGAACTCGGCCGGCGCCGCGGCCATGGCGGCGCGCAGGTCGATGTCGCCGTCGGGGGCTGTCTCGCCCTCCTTCAGCACCACGGCCACCTGCGGGCAGTCCGCGATGCCGTCGAGCTTGCCGCGGTTGGCGGTGTCGGTGACCACGAGCCTTGTGGCGGCGGTGGTCAGGCGGTGCTCGATGGCCTTGGGGCCGAAGGCGGTGAAGAGCGGCTGGTAGGCCGCGCCCAGACGCCACGCGCCCAGCACGGTTGCCACGAGGTCGGGCGTCCGGGGCAGCAGGCCCGCGACCACGCCGCCGGGCTGCACGCCCGCGTCCCTGAGCACGGCGGCCATGCGGGCCGACATCTCGCGCAGGTCCTCGAAGCTGTAGGTCTCGAACCGGCCGTCGGCGGCGATCCAGCGGAGGGCAATGCGATCCTCGCCGCAATGGCGGTCGCAGCACTCGACGCAGGCGTTGAGGCCGGTCGCGATGTCGCCCTGAAGTCCGGCGATGGCGTTTTCGATGCGAAAGAGCTTTACGGCCTCGGCATAGCTCGGCCGTGCCCCGCTGTCGGGTCTGGTGTTCATGGCGGTCTCCTCCCGTTCCGCGCGACGCGCGGTGGTCCGGAAGAGGTAAGGGCGCGGCCCATGGCATACAATGACGGAAGAGGTCTTGAATCGTGATCGGAAATGCCATGTACGTGGCGTCATGGAACGCCGCAGCATCAGCCCCGGTTTCGTCGAGGACGCGCTCTACTGCCTGCACGAGCGGCGCATCGACCCGTCGCCGCTTCTGCGCGCCGCGGGCCTGCCGGGGCAGGTGACGGAGCCGGTCTCGAACATCGCCTACGGCCAGCTCTGGTGGGCCATCGCGCAGGCCATCGAGGACGAGTTCTTCGGCCTCGCCGCGCGGCCGATGCGGCCCGGCAGCTTCGACCTGCTCTGCCACGCGGTGCTGCACGCAAGGACGCTCGATCAGGCGCTGCGCCGGGCGCTGGATTTCCTGCGCGTGGTGCTCGACCACCCGCGCGGCACCCTGCGCATCCGCGAAGGCAGCGCCGAGATCGTGCTCGAGGACGTGACCGATCGCCCGGCCTTCGCCTACCGCACCTACTGGCTGATCCTGATGGGGGTGTCCTGCTGGCTGATCGGGCGGCGGATCCCGCTGCGGGATCTCGACTTCGCCTGTCCCGCGCCGCAGCACCGGCAGGATTACCATCAGTTCTTCAACGCGCCCGTGCGCTTCGGCCAGCCGCAGACCCGGCTGCGCTTCGACGCGGCCTACCTGCGCCTTCCCACCGTGCGCTCTGAGCAGGCCCTGGCGCAGTTCCTGCGCGAGGCCCCCGCCAACATCCTCGTACGCTACCGCCACGACCGGGGCACCGCGGCGCGGGTGCGGGCGCGGCTCAAGGAGACGCCGCCCGCCGCGTGGCCGGGGGTGGCCGAACTGGCCGCCGAGATGCGCCTGTCCGAGGCAACGCTGCGTCGGCAGTTGCGGGCCGAGGGCCAGAGTTACGCCGCGCTTCGGGGCGAGATGCTGTCGGTGGCGGCGCAGCGGCTCCTGCGCGAGACCGACCGGCCGGTGGCGGCGATCGCCGAGGCGCTGGGGTACAGCGAGGCCGGGGCCTTCTACCGCGCCTTCCGGGGCTGGACCGGGCAGAGCCCCGGCGCCTTCCGGCAGGCGGCGCGGGCCGGGGCCGGCGGCGGTGCGGATCCGGAGTCTGCCTGAAAAACCGGCAAACGGCATTTCGCCGCGTGTATTCTGCGTGATCCGGCGGCTCTTTCTGCGGCTGCGAGGCCCGCTCGCGCGGCTTCGTTGACAAGCGAAACGGGACGGGCGCCGATAGGGCGAGACGGCCCAGGCGCTGCCGGGGGCGACCCTGATGCGCCCGGGGCGAAACGGCGGGCCGCCCTTTACTACTCTCATAGTCATTCCCTTCTCAAGGTCATCGATTATTACTTCGGACCGATTTCAGG
>NZ_JAATOS010000473.1:0-3070 GCF_011806505.1 Salipiger sp. HF18
CGGGCAGGCCGTCGCCCTGACCGGGGCGCGGCAGGTCGACGTCTCCTCGGGCGTCGAATCGGCGCCGGGGGTGAAGGATCTCGACAAGATCGCTGCCTTTGCCAGTGCCGCCGCTGCGGCGGGCACCGTGGGCGCCGTCCCGCGGCTCTGAGTCGCCACGGGCCCGGCGGCCCCCAAGCCCCACGGGCGCTGCCCATCGAAAAGGCTGGCTGCCGCCCTCGGCGCCCGCGGAGGGCGTTCCGCGCTGGAAACTCCCCCGACAGCGGTGCTTTGCTGCGTGCTGAAGCGCCCGGCAGGAGGAGCCCGCGATGCGGTTTTCCGTACGTCACGAGACCGTCTACCGCTACGAGGCCCCGGTGAGCCTCGCGCCGCACGTGCTGCGGCTGACCCCGCGTGCCGACACCGGCCGCGTGCTGTCGCGGCGGCTGCTGATCCTGCCCGAGCCGCTGTCGCTGATCGAAGAGACCGACGCCCACGGCAACTGCCTCACGCGGGTCGAATTCGGTCCCGCCACGCAGTTCCTCTCCATCGAGAGCCGGTTCGAGGTCGAGACGGCGGTCCCCGGCACGGCAGGGCAGGACGTCGTGCTGCCGTGGCGCGAGGCGCCGGAGGGGCTGGCGCCGTGCCTTGCGCAGGCCGATCCCGGCGCGGCGGTGCGGAGTTTCGCGCAGGGGATGGTCGCCGCCGGGGGCGGGCGGGCGCCCGGCTTTCTCGATGCGCTGACCACGACGCTCTTTGCCCGCACCGACCGGCGCATCCGCGAGACGGGCTATGCCCAGAGCCCTGAGGAGACGCTGCTGAGGGCACAGGGCGCGTGCCGGGACCTCGCGGTGCTCTTCATCGCCTGTTGCCGCCTCATGGGCCTGCCTGCGCGCTTCGTGAGCGGCTATCAGGCGCGGGCCGAGAGCGTCGATGGCAGGCGCCACCTGCACGCCTGGCCCGAGGTCTGGCTGCCCGGCGGCTGGGTGGCCTTCGACCCGACCCACGGCACCCGTGTCAGCGACGGCCACGTGGCGCTCTTCGCCGCGCCGGAGCAGGCAGCAACGATGCCGGTGGAGGGCGGCTACTACGGCGCCCCGACGGGCGCCACGCTGCGCTACAGCGTGGAGATCGGGGCGACGGGCTGAGCGAAGGCGTGGCGCTGCGGGGGGGGGGGGGGGATCTATGGGCGTCCGCTCAGGCGGTCTCGGCTCTCTCGAGCTTTTCCAGCGCCTGTTCCCAGAGCGTCTCGGCGCGGCGCAGACCGTCCATCACCTCGGCGTATTTCTTGTTCCAGGTGGCAAGCTCGCCGGCGCGGTTGTCCTCGTAGAGCTCGGGATCGGCGAGCTTGGTGGCGAGCTTCTCGCGCATCTCCTCGATCTTCTCGACCCGAGCCTCGCATTTCCGCACGTCCGAGCGCAGCGCGAGGATCTCGTCCCGCGACGGCTTCGGCGCCTTGACGACGGGCTTCTCGCGGTCGCCCCGGCCGGGCTTGTCCTGCGTCAGCAGCATGGCGCGGTAGGCGTCGAGGTCATCCTCGTAGGGCCGCACGGTGCCGTCCTTCACCAGCCACAGCCGGTCGGCAACCATGCCCAGCAGGTGCATGTCGTGACTGACGAGGATCACCGCGCCGGAATAGGCGGTGAGCGCTTCGACCAGCGCCTCGCGGCTCTCGATGTCGAGGGGGTTGGTCGGTTCGTCGAGGATCAGCATGTGCGGCGCGTCGAGCGTCGCAAGCAGCAGCGACAGGCGCGCCTTCTGGCCACCCGAGAGCCGGCCCACCACGGTCTCGGCCTGATCGGCGCCAAGCCCGAAGCCCGCGAGCTGCGCGCGCAGGCGCGAGGGCATGACCTCGGGGCGCTCGCGCTGGAGGTGCTGGAGCGGCGTCTCGTCGAGGTGCAGCTCGTCGACCTGGTGCTGGGCGAAGTAACCGATGCGCAGCTTGGACGAGCGCGTCATCTTGCCGTCCATCAGCGCCAGCCGGTCGGCCAGCAGCTTCGACAGCGTCGACTTGCCCTGGCCGTTGCGGCCCAGAAGCGCGATGCGGTCGTCCTGGTCGATGCGCAGGTTCAGTTTCTGCAGCACCTTCCGCTCGCCGTAGCCGGTGGCGCCGCCCTCGAGCGCCACGATCGGCGGCGAAAGCTGATCGGGCTGCGGGAAGGTGAAGACCCGCTTGGCGAGATCCTCAGGCGCGGTGATGGTGTCCATCCGCGCGATCATCTTAAGACGGGCCTGCGCCTGCTTGGCCTTCGAGGCCTTGGCGCGGAAGCGGTCGACGAAGCTCTGCAGGTGGGCCTTGCGGTCCTCCTGCTTCTTCGCGGCCGCCGCCTGCACCGCGCGGCGCTCGGCGCGGGTGCGGGCGAAGGTGTCATAGCCGCCCTGGTAGAGCGTCAGCTTGCGCGCCTCGAGATGCAGGATCGCGCCCACCGCCCGGTTCAGCAGCCCACGGTCGTGGCTGATCACGATGACGGTGTGCGGGTAGCGCGCGAGGTAGCTCTCGAGCCACAGCGCGCCCTCGAGGTCGAGGTAGTTGGTCGGTTCGTCCAGCAGCAGCACGTCGGGCTGCGCGAAGAGAACTCCGGCAAGGGCCAGCCGCATGCGCCAGCCGCCCGAGAAATCCGAGCTCGGGCGCTGCTGGTCGGCCTCGTCGAAGCCCAGCCCCTTGAGGATCGACGCGGCGCGCCCCTCGGCGGACCATGCGTCGATGTCCGCGAGCCGGGTCTGCACATCGGCGATGCGGTGCGGATCGGTGGCGGTCTCGGCCTCGGCCATCAGCGCGGCGCGCTCGGTGTCGGCCTCGAGCACCGTGTCGATCAGCGACATGGCATTGGCCGGCGCCTCCTGCGCGACGCCCCCGATGCGGGCGCTCTCATCCATCGAGATCTCGCCCCCGTCGAGGGTCCTCTCTCCCCGGATGAGCCGGAACAGCGTGGTCTTGCCCGCCCCGTTGGGGCCAACGAGCCCGACCTTGTGGCCGGCGGGAATCACGGCAGAGGCACCCTCGAACAGGGGGCGGCCCTCGATGGAAAAAGAGATGTCGTCGATCCTAAGCATGGGCGGGCTCTAGCAGAGCGTGCGGGCGCCGGAAATC
>NZ_JAATOS010000474.1:0-3068 GCF_011806505.1 Salipiger sp. HF18
GTGCGCTTTGACATTCCCGCCCGGCGCGCGATCGCCGCCATGCTCACGTCTTCCAGCCGGCACTGGCACAGCAGCTCGCGTACGGCGTCGAGCACGATGTCCTGCCGGGTGGACTGGTCGATCTGCACCGGTCTGCCCCTCCGCCGCTGGATATAGCCGCAGCACTCCGATGATGGTTTTCGCAAATCGCGTCTCCTGTGCTGCGCTGCCGCGAAATTTGTCTGAGTCTCCGCGCTGCACTCTTTACAAAACCTGACGGTTTCCATAACGGGTTGCAAGACCGATCCGCACATGAGCGGCTCTTTGCCTTCTTCGGAGAGACATTATGCCCCAAGGATTCTTCCGATCCCTGCGCGAAAAGCTTGTGATCGGCGGCCTGCTTGCTGCCGCATCCGCCCTTCCCGTCGCCGCGCAGCAGGGCGAGCCCCCGCCGCAGCCGGTGACCGTCGTCACCCTCGAATCGTCCGACGTGACGCTGACCTCGGCGCTTCCGGGCCGGGTCACCGCCTCTGGCGTGGCCGAGGTCCGGCCGCAGGTCGGCGGCATCATCGACGAGCGCCTTTTCGAAGAGGGCCGCGACGTCACGCGTGGCGACCCGATGTACCGCATCGATTCGGCCACCTACGAGGCCGCCAAGGCCGCGGCGGAGGCATCGCTGGCACAGGCCGAGGCGCAGCTTGCCTCGGCAGAGCGCGAGGCCACCCGTCAGAACGAACTGCGCGAGCGAAACGTCGCCAGCCAGCAGACCCTGGATGACGCGCTGGCCGCGCGCGACGTGGCCGCCGCGTCGGTGAAGGTCGCCGAGGCCAACCTGCTGTCGGCCAACATCGACCTCGACCGCACCACGATCCGCGCCCCCATCTCGGGCGTCGCGGGCCTGTCGGAGGCAACGCAGGGCGCGCTCGTGACCTCGGGCCAGACCACCGCGCTGACCACCATCCGCCAGCTCGACCCGGTCTACGTCGACGTGACCCAGTCTGCCGCCGAGGTGCTGCGCTGGCGCCGGTCGGGCCAGCAGGTGGCCGAGGATTCCTCGGCCGTGGTGCACCTGCGTCTCGCCGATGGCGAGATCTACGAGCACGCGGGCTACCTCGCCGCCGCGGAGCCGCACGTGAACGAGCTGACCGGCGTGATCGTGCTGCGGCTCGAGTTCCCGAACCCCGAGCGGCTGCTGCTGCCCGGCATGTACGTGCAGGTCGAGGTGCCCCAGGGCCAGATCAACGGTGCCATCCTCACCCCGCAGGAAGGCGTGACCCGCGACCGCCGCGGCCGCCCGGTGGCCATGGTGGTGAACGCCGAGAACGTCGTCGAGACCCGCGAGCTGACCGTGCAGAGCGATCAGGGCGCCAACTGGGTCGTGACCGGCGGGCTCGAGGCGGGTGACCGCATCATCGTCGCCGGTCTGCAGAAGGTCTCGGTCGGCATGACCGTGACCCCGCAGGAGCGCAGCGCCGAGACCGAGGGAGGCGCAGAGCAGGCGCCTGCCGCCGACGCGCCCGCCAAAGAATAAGCCGCTAAAGCCGCGCCACAGGCGCCAGGAGTCCGCAATGGCCCGTTTCTTCATCGACCGTCCGGTCTTCGCCTGGGTGATTTCGATCCTCATCATGGGGGTCGGCCTGCTGTCGATCCTGAGCCTCCCGGTCGCGCAGTACCCCGAGATCGCGCCGCCCTCGGTGCGGGTCAGCGCCCAGTACCCCGGGGCCTCGGCCGAGACCGTGGCGAACACCGTCACCCAGATCATCGAGCAACAGATGACCGGGCTCGACGGCATGCGCTACATGTCCTCGTCCTCGACCTCGGCCGGCACCGCCTCGATCACGCTGACCTTCGAATCCGGGACCGACCCGGACGTGGCGCAGGTGCAGGTGCAGAACAAGCTGTCACAGGCGACCGCGCTGCTGCCCGAGACCGTGCAGCGGCAGGGCGTCACGGTCGAGAAATCCTCGTCGTCCTTCTTCATGGTGATCGGCCTGATCTCCGAGGACGGCACGCTCGAACAGGCCGACCTCTCGGACTACCTGAACTCTAACCTCGTGGACGAGTTCAGCCGGATCGAGGGCGTCGGTGGCGCGCAGGTCTTCGGCGCGCAATACGCCATGCGGATCTGGCTGCACCCGTCCAAGCTCGCCGCCTTCGAGATGACCCCGGCGGACGTGGTCAGCGCGGTCTCGGCGCAGAACGCCCAGATCTCGGCCGGTGCCTTCGGCACGCTGCCCGCGCCCGATGGCCAGCAGCTCAACGCCACGATCACCGCGCAGTCGCTGCTGTCGACCCCCGAGGATTTCCGCAACATCGTGCTGCGGGCCGAGACCGACGGCGGCCTCGTGCTGCTGCAGGACGTGGCGGACGTCGAGATCGGCGCCGAGAACTATTCCACCATCGCCCGCTACAACGGCCAGCCCGCCTCGGGCATGGCGCTGCAGCTGGCGTCGGGCGCCAACGCGCTCGATACCTCGGAGCGGGTCAAGGCACGCATCGAGGAGTTCTCCGAGTTCTTCCCCGAGGGCGTCAACTACGTCATCCCCTATGACACCACGCCCTTCATCGCGATCTCGATCCACGAGGTGCAGAAGACACTGATCGAAGCCATCGTGCTGGTGTTCTTCGTGATGCTGCTGTTCCTGCAGAACTTCCGCGCCACGCTGATCCCGACGCTGGCGGTCCCGGTCGTCATCCTCGGCACCTTCGGGGTGCTGGCGCTGGCGGGCTTCACCATCAACACGCTGACCATGCTCGCCATGGTGCTGGCCATCGGCCTGCTCGTCGACGACGCCATCGTGGTGGTCGAGAACGTCGAGCGGATCATGGAGGAAGAGGGGCTGTCCCCGCGCGAGGCGACCCGCAAGTCGATGGGCCAGATCACCGGCGCCCTCGTCGGCATCGCGCTGGTGCTGTCGGCGGTGTTCGTGCCCATGGCCTTCTTCCCCGGCCCCACCGGGGTGATCTACCGGCAGTTCTCGATCACCATCGTCTCGGCCATGGCGCTGTCGGTGCTGGTGGCGATGACCCTGACCCCGGCGCTTTGCGCCACGCTGCTCAAGTCCAAGGACGCGCACCACACCAAGCGC
>NZ_JAATOS010000475.1:0-3065 GCF_011806505.1 Salipiger sp. HF18
CCGCTACGAGATCGTGGGCCCCGACGGCACGGTCCAGCCGCGCAAGGCCGATCCTGTGGGCTTCGGCTCCGAGCACCCGCCCGCCAACGCCTCCATCGTGCGCGACATCTCGGGCTATGGCTGGTCCGACGAGGAGTGGATCACCACCCGCGCCGAGGCGCAGCGACGCGATGCGCCGATCTCGATCTACGAGGTCCACCTGCCGTCCTGGCGCCGCAAGGACTGGGGACGGCCGATCTCCTACGTCGAGGCCGCGCGCGAGCTGGTGAGCTACGTCAAGGAGATGGGCTTCACCCATATCGAGCTGATGCCGATCAGCGAGTACCCGTTCGACGGCTCGTGGGGCTATCAGCCCATCGGCATGTTCGCCCCCACCATCCGCTGCGGCCTGCCGCACGAGTTCCGCGACCTTGTGAACGCCGCCCACCTCGAAGGGCTGGGCGTGATCCTCGACTGGGTGCCGGGCCACTTCCCCAGCGACCCGCACGGGCTGGGCCGCTTCGACGGCACCGCGCTCTACGAGCACGCCGACCCGCGCGAGGGCTTCCACAAGGACTGGAACACGCTGATCTACAACTACGGACGGGCCGAGGTATCGAACTTCCTCACCGCAAACGCGCTCTTCTGGCTCGACGAGTTCCACGCCGACGGGCTGCGGGTCGATGCGGTGGCCTCGATGCTCTACCGCGACTACTCGCGCAACGCCGGGGAGTGGGTGCCCAACAAGGACGGCGGCCGCGAGAACTACGAGGCCATCGCCGTGCTGCAACGGATGAACACCGCCACCTACGGCGAGCATCCGGGCATCATGACCGTGGCCGAGGAAAGCACCGCCTATCCCGGCGTGTCCCAGCCCGTCGATCAGGGCGGGCTCGGCTTTGGCTTCAAGTGGAACATGGGGTGGATGAACGACACCCTCGAGTACATCAAGAAGGACCCGGTCTACCGGTCCTATCACCACCACCAGATGACCTTCGGGCTGGTCTACGCCTTCTCCGAGAACTTCATCCTGCCGATCAGCCACGACGAGGTGGTGCACGGCAAGGGCTCGATGATCGGCAAGATGCCGGGCAACGACTGGGAGAAATTCGCCAACCTGCGGGCCTATTACGGCTTCATGTGGGGGCACCCGGGCAAGAAGCTGCTGTTCATGGGGCAGGAGCTGGCGCAGCGGTCCGAGTGGAACCACGACGCGCAGGTCGACTGGGACTGCCTTGGCGATGCGCGTCACGAGGGCATCCAGCGGCTGGTGCGAGACCTCAACCACCTCTACCGCGACACGCCCGCGATGCACGTCAAGGACTGCTTCGAGGACGGGTTCCAGTGGATCGTCGGCGGCGACCAGCAGAATTCGGTCTTCGCCTGGGTCCGCCGCGGCGGGCCGGACGATCCCGAGGTCGTGGTGATCTGCAACTTCACGCCGCAGGAGCACCCGGATTACCGCATGGGGATGCCGTCTGCCGGGCGCTGGCGCGAGGTTATCAACAGCGACGCCGAGATCTACGGCGGCGAAAATCGCGGCAATTACGGGTCCGTCGAGGCGCACGAGGGCGAGATGCATGGCCAGCCGGCCCATGCCGACGTCACCGTGCCGCCGCTGTCGACGGTCTGGCTGATGCGCGACACTGACTAGAAAGACGGGGCTATTTCAAACGGTTGTCACGATTCGGGGCGAGACAACCTCTGAGAATGAGGAGGACAGAAGGTGCCTTGGAGAAATCAGAGACTCGCCGGACGGAGCATGGCTTTCGTTCTGGCGGGCGGTCGCGGCTCGCGCCTGCACGAGTTGACCAACAGCCGGGTGAAGCCCGCGGTCTATTTCGGCGGCAAGACCCGGATCATCGACTTTGCCCTGTCGAATGCCATGAATTCTGGCATCCGCAAGATCGCGCTGGCGACGCAATACAAGGCGCACAGCCTGATCCGCCACTGCCAGCGCGGCTGGAACTTCTTCCGCGACGAGCGCAATGAGTTCCTTGACATCCTGCCCGCCTCGCAGCGCTACAACGAACAGACCTGGTACCGCGGCACGGTCGACGCGGTGGCGCAGAACATCGACATCATCGACAGCTACGACATCGACTACATCGTCATCCTCGCGGGCGACCACATCTACAAGATGGACTACGAGATGATGATCCGGCAGCACGTGGAGTCGCGCGCCGACGTGACCGTGGGCTGCCTGACCGTGGACCGCGGCGAGGCCAGCGCCTTTGGCTGCATCGCGGTGGACGAGAAGGACCGCATCAACTCGTTCATGGAAAAGCCCAAGGACCCGCCGGGGCTGCCCGACAACCCCGAGAAGACGCTGGTGTCCATGGGCATCTACGTCTTCAGCTGGGCCTTCCTACGCGAGCGGCTGCTGGAGGATCTCGAGGACGAGAACTCGAGCCACGACTTCGGCAACGACATGATCCCCGAGATCGTGGCGAAGGGCACCGCGCAGGCGCACCGTTTCCAGAACAGCTGCGTGCGCACCCGCCCCGACGCCCCCGCCTACTGGCGCGACGTGGGCACGGTGGACGCCTTCTGGAAGGCCAACATCGACCTCACCGACTTCAACCCCGAGCTTGACCTCTGGGACCGCAACTGGCCGATCTGGACCTATTCCGAGCTGGTGCCGCCCGCCAAGTTCATCCACGACGAGGAAGACCGGCGCGGCTCGGCCGTAAGCTCGATGATCTCGGGCGGCTGCATCGTCTCGGGCACCGAGATCCGCGAGTCGCTGCTCTTCACCATGTGCCACACCAATTCCTATGCCTCGCTCCACCGCGTGGTGGCGCTGCCCTATGTTCAGGTGGCACGGCATGCCCGTCTTAAGAATGTCGTCATCAATCGCGGCGTTCATATCCCCGAGGGGCTCGTCGTCGGCGAGGACCCGGAAGAGGATGCAAAGTGGTTCCGCGTCAGCCCCGGCGGCGTGACGCTCATTACCCAGCGGATGCTGGACCGGAGGGAAGCCGAACGATGACAAGGGTGCTGTCCGTCGCCTCGGAATGCGTGCCGCTCGTGAAGACCGGAGGGCTCGCGGACGTGGCGGGGGCCCCGCCGGCGGCGCCTGCCCC
>NZ_JAATOS010000476.1:0-3063 GCF_011806505.1 Salipiger sp. HF18
GCTCCGCCTGATGAAAAGCGCAGCGCGGCCTGCCTGGCAGCGCGATCTCTTCGCAGCCGGGCGCGCTGCAGAGCTTACGCATGGCGGGGCACCGCTTCCGGCATGATGAACAGATCGATGCCCATAGCTTGAAAACGAAAAAGCCCCGCACGAGGGCGGGGCTCGGAACACAGTGAAGGCGTGTCGGACGTGGCGTTCAACCAATCCCCGCCGCCCACCCGCTCCGGTATCTGTCCCTCCGCGGGAGAGCACTCGGAGCATGAGGCCTGTTCCGGCGAACATAGGAATCACACCGCCGTGCTGTCAACTCCCCTTCAAAGCGTGGCATGGATCGCGACCTGCTGGCCAGCGTCCGAAGCTGCCGCACAGGCAGCGCTGAGCAGACCTCCGTGCTTGCCGCGGTTTGACGCCAGGCGCCGACACGAACGGCGGGAAGCCGACGTTCGCTGCGTGTTGGACAAACGGAAGCGACGCGCATAGAGCGATTCCTGCAGTGTCACACTCTCTGGATGCCAACGGTCGAACACGGACGTCCACCATCGGCGATACCCTCGAAATGAAGTGCAGTATGCAACACTCGTATTGACTTTACCCTTTGTCTCGTAGCCACAAGAAGGTCGGTATCAGAGCAACTGCTTAAAGTGGATCACAGCGGACAGATGCTTTAGTACTCACGAGAGATGGCGCTTACAGGTGTCAGGCGCAGTTGACTAAAGGTGCCACTGACCACACTAAACTGGACACGCACCAGCCTGCGACCACGTTCCGGATAAAGGATTTTGCATGTATCTTCCAGTCATAAGGAAAGCAATTGGAGTGCTCGAGGAAAAGGCATTCTACCAGATAGCAACGCTTTACTTAGAGGGTCTAGGGTATACTGGTCTTTCTGTTGTTGACGGACCCGGGGATGGCGGAAGAGATGTAATATCCGATCGAAATGACTTAATCATCCAGATAAGTGTTCGGAAGGATTGGGAAAATAAAGTAAATGATGAGGCGGCCCACGCGAAAAGTCAGGGATTGAAGCACGTCGTTTACATTACAAATAGAGCGATATCTCAATCTGCAGAGCAAGATTTTCTGACGTCCAAATATAAATTCGCCGGCGACGTGGATGCTAGTATTCACGATTTAAATAGAATTTCCACTTCCCTTTCCCGGCCAGGCTCGCTCTCTAAGACGCATGAAATTCTTCATCTTGAGATTCCTAAAGAGATAAGCGCTGACCCGAAAGAGGTGGCTTTAAGCTCAATGCTTCTTTTCTCAAGTTAGGCGGAAGAGCTTCGGAGGGAAATAATTGATGTGAACGTCAAGTCAATAATCCGACAGAAAGGAAGGATCGCAGAAGAACAGTTGGTGGCCAAAGCGTCTAAGGCGCTCCCTTGGGCGGTGGCTGATAGATTGGTAGAATCTTCAATTTCTAGACTGCGCGGTGCGGGAAAAATTGTTGGAAGGAAAGCTGATATCAGTCTGTCTGAGGCGGAAGGCGAGAAGATGGACGTCGCGGAAAAGAACCTTCTGTCGGCTAGATTAATTGATATTGGATCGATAAAATCTGAGCTGGGACTGGAAGAGGGTTCCGCAGAAAAATTGTTGAACTTGGGAATTGAAATACTGTTGCGTAACGGGGAGTTCAATGCATCGGGTGTTCGGGAGGAGGAGCTAAGGCATTTCATTTCTCAACATGACTTGTCGCGTCGCCGCACCAAAGTTTATGAATGCCTTGCGAAATGCGAAACCGCGAAGCTCAAGCAATATGGCGAAACGCTAGACCACATATGCAAGTCCAATACGTTCGATATCTATAGGGCGTTGGGGCGAAGGACGGATCTAACCGTATTGCTTGATGCAAGCGTAGCAATGCCTATTTTGTGTGGCTTATCTTTCGGGCACGCGCATTCGAGATATGGAACAGCAGCCGCGGCTCTGATTAAAGCCTGTAAATCGCACGGGATTAAGCTCGCAGTTCCAAAGAGCTATCTTAACGAAATGACATTTCATGGGAAAAAGGCGCTAGATTTTCAACCAGTTCACGAAGCTCTGCCTGATGTGGCTCGCTCCTCTTTGACTGGATCTGGCAATGCTTACCTTAGTCACTACACTCATATAGCGGAGATCGAGAGGGAACAGGGCCGGCAATTATCGCTGCTTGATTTTCTTTCGTTCTTTGGAATAAGGAATGGCGCCGGTTTGCAAAAAAATAGAGAACAGAATTGAGCCATTGCTAAATGACTTTGGAGTATCAATTGTGCGAGATGGCGATTATGATGTTGAGATATTTAAACAAATAGCGCACGAGAAACGGTACGACCCTAAAGTTCTTATCGAGCATGACGCTCGCGTCTGCACATACATTAGGGAGCACGATGACGCTGGGTACATTATGGCAACTTGGGATAAGGTGGTCATAGATGTGGTCGAAGGCCTGTCTCGCGTATATGGGACAATCCGGCTCGGGTAATTGACTTCTTGAGCATTTCAAATGGTGTAAATGCGGATGATGACACGAACTACCAGCTCCTTACTTCGCTAATTCACGTCGATGAAAAGAAAAGCGAGGCGCTTTCTAAAGCAATTGAGCGATTGAAAACTGCCGAACAGGGTTATCAGGTTCGGATGTTGGCTGAGCAGGCTCGTTCAACTAACGGGCTAGACTGGGAGCTACCTCCAGAAGATATCTACCCGTTGCTTGACGAAAGTACGGAAGGTCAGGTGAGTGCTTCAATTTAGTTTATCCGCGCAACGGTGATCCGTTGCGCGCTCCCTTCGATATAAGGGACTTTCGCTCACATTCGGAGAAGGCGGAATGCGGACCTTAGACACTGCAGGCCCGACGAACGTGATCAATTTCAGTTGGTCTTGCTAGTTCTCCGGTGTTTACCGAGGCCGGAGGCAATGGGCCTGCAGCGTCTGGTTGCTACGCCGCGCATGAATGTCGGCAAAGGGCTGGGACCGGTCATCCGCGACGCCTGGTGTGAAGGTCCGGTAATGGGATGTACCGGCTGCTTCACCCAGCAGGTTAGGCTTTGCCTATGTCTGCAAGTTGGAGAAGTAGCATGGAGA
>NZ_JAATOS010000477.1:0-3060 GCF_011806505.1 Salipiger sp. HF18
CAGGTCGTAGCTGCCCTCGTTGCCCTTCTTGATGCGGGTCGACCATTCCGGCAGGTCGAGGGTCACGTTGATGCCGACCATCGACAGGTAGGCCTGGCAGACCTCGGCGGTGGACTGGTGCATGCCGTATTGCGCGGTCGACAGCATGGTGCAGTCGAAGCCGTCCGGGTAGCCGGCCTCGGCGAGCAGTGCCATGGCCTTGTCCGGGTCGTAGTTCCACGAGTTCGCGAGATCGGCGTTGTAGAACTCCGAGGCATCGGCGATCGGCAGGTGCTCAAGCGGTGCGCCGCGCTCGTAGAAGGCGGCGGCGGCGATGTCCTCGCGCTTGATGGCGTGGCCGACGGCGCGGCGGACCAGCGGGTTGTCGAACGGCGGCTTGCTGCCGTTGAAGGTCAGGTACATGAACGGACCGAAGGTGGTGTCGAGCTGCAGCGAGTCGTTGTCGCCGACCTGCGCCATGGCCTGCCACGGCACGTATTCCACGACGTCCACGTCACCGGCCTCGAGCGCCGCGACGCGCAGGTTCTCGTCGGCGTAGACGATGGCCTCGACGCCCGCGACCTTGGGCATGCCTTCCTTGTAGTAGTCGGTGTTTGCCTCGAGCGAGAGCGACACGCCGCGGTCGGTCGACACGAGCTTGAACGGGCCCGCGCCCATCATGCTGTCGCGCTCGGAGCCGGACTTCATGATCGACATGTTGTAATGCGCGAACCAGTTCGGCAGCACGGCCTGCGGTCCGTCGGTCTTCATCACGACGGTCTTCTCGTCCGGGGTCTCGATCGAGGTGATGGTGGCGAGCTGACCCTGCAGGTAGGCCGCCGAGTCCGCTTTCTGCGCCTCGGTCACTGTCCAGGCCACGTCGGCGGCGGTCACCGGGGTGCCGTCGTGCCAGTTGGCGTCACGCAGCTTGAAGGTCCAGGTGCCGTCCTCGCCCACGTCCCAGCTTTCCGCCAGCTCGCCCTGCATGACGCCGTCCTTGTCGTAGCTCAGCAGGCCGCGGTGGCACATCAGCTTGATGGTGCCGGCAGCGGTGCCGTTCGAGGCCCAGACGTCGAAGCTCGGCGGGTAGGCCGAGAGGCCGAAGCGGAGCGTGCCGCCATCCTGCGCGAAGGCGGCCTTGCCGAGGAAGCCGAGGGCACCGGCAGCGGCGCCGGTGGTGGCGAGAAAGCCGCGACGGTTCATCTTGGTGGTCATTGTGACAGTCTCCTTGTCGGTTGTTGCGAGCTCTTTCCGGCCCTTGGGTTCTGATGCGTTTGGTCCGATGCGGGATCGGGGTGGTTCATTCGGCGGCGAGGGGCGCCTGGCTGCATTCCTCGGGCGTGCCGTAGCCGCCACCGCCGGGGGTGATGACCTCGAGCCATTCGCCGGCGCGCAGGGTGCCATAGCCGCGCTCGAAGGGGGCGCAGTCGGGGCTGGTGACATAGCTGCCGTGGCCGCCTTCGCCGCCGCCCTGAAGACCCCAGGACCGCGACTTGTTGCGCGACACGTCGACGTGGACCATGCAGTCCTCGGTCGCCCGGTAGACCCGGCGCAGACCCATGCCGCCGCGGTGCTTGCCGACGCCCGCAGAGCCGTCGACGAGCTCGTAACGCTCGAGGATCAGGGGGTATTCGCCCTCGAGCGCCTCGACGGGGAGGTTCGAGGTGTTGGTGGCGTGCACGTGGATGCCGTCGAGCCCGTCCGCGGTCGGGCGGGCACCGCCGCCGCCGCCGATGGTCTCGAGATAGACCCAGTAGGTGCCGGCGTCGGGGCCGGTCTGGCGGGTGCCCGAGAACACCGCGACCGAGCAGGCCGAGTTGGTGCAGGCCGAGACGCGCTCGGGCACCGCCTGGGCGAGCGCGCCGAGGATGAGGTCGGCGACGCGCTGGCAGGTCTGCACCCGGCCGTTCACCGCGGCGGGGTGCTTGCAGTTCAGGATCGAGCCCTTGGGCGCCTTCACGTTGAGCGGCCGCGCGAGGCCTGCGTTCGGCAGTACCGTCGGGTCGATGACCGACTTGACGATATAGTAGGTGGTGGCCAGCAGCGCGGTGCGGGTCATGTTGATCGGCGCGCGGATCTGCTCGGGCGCTTCGAAGTCGAGCGTCATCTCATCGCCCGCGACGGTCACGGTCACGGCGAAGGGGATCGGCTCGTCGAAGTCGAGGTTGTCGAAGACGTCCTCGAAGCGCCAGCTGCCGTCGGGCAGGGCGGCAATGCCGGCGCGCATCTTGCGCTCGGCGTAATCCAGCAGCGCCTCGCCCGAGGCCAGCACCGTGTCGACACCGTGGCGGGCACAGAGCTCCTGGAAGCGCATGACGCCGACGCGGTTCGCCGCCATCTGGGCGCGCAGGTCCGACAGGCGCTCGCGCGGGACCTGGCAGTTCAGGAGGATGAGCTCCTGCACGTCCTTCTGCACCTCGCCCGCCTTGTAGAGACGGATCGGCGGGATGCGCAGGCCTTCCTGGGAGATGTGGGCGTGGGCCCGGTCGACGAAGTCCGAGTGGTGGGCGAGGTTCACGGTCCACGCCACCAGCTCGCCCTCGACGAAGATCGGCTCGGCAAGCACGATGTCGGGCAGGTGGGTGCCGCCGCCGCGGTAGGCGTCGTTGCCCACGAAGACATCGCCGGGGCGCATGTCCTCGGGGTTGTGATCCTTCAGCAGCATCGGGATGAAGTCGAGGAAGCTGCCGAGGTGGATCGGGATGTGCTCGGCCTGGCACAGCGTCTGGCCGTGCCGATCGAAGAGCGCCGTAGAACAATCGCGGCGTTCCTTGATGTTGGTCGAGTAGGAGGCGCGGACGAGAGCCTCGCCGGTCTCCTCCACGATCGAGGAGAGAGCGGCGCCGATGACCTCGACGGTGATCGGGTCGAGTGCGTGATTGGTGGTTTGGCCGGTCATGCGCTCAGCTCCAGGATGAGGTTGTCGATGGTGTCCACGCGAGCCGTGACCCCCGGCGGGATGAGCGTGGTGGTGTCCATCTGCTCGACGATCGCGGGGCCCTGGAAGACGTTGCCGGGCGCCAGCCGGTCGCGGGCGTAGAGCGTCGTTTCGGTGAAGGCGCCGGTCTCGGGGTACCAGAC
>NZ_JAATOS010000478.1:0-3060 GCF_011806505.1 Salipiger sp. HF18
GCCGGGCCCCGCACCTGGATCGACCGCGAAGGTCAGATCGACCACGAAGCGTCTTGAAACAGGCGAGGCGCTTGGCTAAACCGCGCGGACCGGGTGATTAGCTCAGTTGGTAGAGCGCTTCGTTTACACCGAAGATGTCGGGGGTTCGAGTCCCTCATCACCCACCATTATCAACTGCTTAGCGGCTTCGTCCGCTTCATGTCTTCCAATTTCGGAAATATGTTTCCCAACGTCAGGTAGCAGCAGCACCGTTTCACGGTTCATGTGCTCAACCTCTGCGCGTCTCGCATTGGGGCGCGACGTGCGTTCGGAAAGGTGACCGAGCATCGCCTACACCCGCTGGATCCCGCCGAACAAATCCGGATTTCGCGCGACCGTATTGGCGATCACCGTGGCGTTCGTGGTGCGCAAGCCGTGGAAGGTTGGCCGGAAGGCATCCTCTTCCATCTCGTCAACGAGCTTAGGCCTCAGGCCGATGCGGACAAGCCCTTTCGTCCACGATGCGCCGAAGCCAAGGCCCCACGGATTGCCGCGGCTGTTCGTCCGGAGCGGTAGGGCTGGGGCCACGACCTGCGCCTTGCGGCGCGCTCCTCCTCGATGACCCGTCATCGACACCTCGACGGCGGCTGCCTCTACCGCCAGGCCTTCTGCTTCCGCTTCCGCTCTGATGCGTGCCTCAAGTCGATGACGGGCTCGCTTGCCGGTCTCTGGATCTCGCCAATAGACGCAAAGCCGCTGCGCGATCTTCCAATGCTGATGTCTGGCATTCGTAGGCCTCAATTGCCTTTGATGGATTTCGGATCATGCGACCGGCCCGGAAGCCGGGCAACTCTCCGTGTTTCACCATCTGGAGGATCGTCTCGGCAGAGCACTGCCAGCGCGTGGCCGGTTCCTGCGGCGTGCAGGGTCGTTCAGGGGCATCAGACATCTTCTGTCTGTAGGGTTGACGGTGACCCGGAACGCTCCACGTCATCAACTCACCGGTTCAGGTCGACGATGCGTGGCGCCGCCTCGGGGGAGATTTCCTCGAATTGCGGAACTCGATCGTGGAGCGTGAGCAATGATGCCGAATCAGTTCCTCTTCTGAAACAATCTGCCTTGGATCATGCTGTCCGGGCGAAGTGTCGCGCGCGTTCCATTTGTTTCGAATTTTGGAAAACTATTTTCCAAAAATTGAAATCTAATTTTACTCGAGATTGTTTGGTTTTGGAATCCGCGCACCTGAAAGGTGAGCGGACTCGACACGAAAAGCAAGGTCATGCACAACCCAAAGTGTCCATTGTGGACGTGTGTTTGAGTGAAAATGATTTGCCTGTAAGCACCTGTTGCGGATGTTTTTCCGTGTCGGTGCCCCATACCAATTGAAGAGTTCTTTTCTTTCTCAATCTGCCCCGGCACGGATTCAGCAACGTGCCGGGGCAATTTGTTTTTGGGGGATTGGCAGCGGCCTATGCCGACTTCCGTTCTTTCGATTTGCTGCAACTTAGCACTGTATTGGTAGTTCATCTTACATGGGTCGATCCAGCCTCGAGCGAGGCTGCGTCGTCCACGCATCGTCCGTCCCATCCTGCGGCCTTGATCGTTCCGGCAACGCGCCAGCCAATGCCTCCGGTGCTCGCCGCAATGAGCGGTAAGCCGAATGTTAGCAGCGCGACGGCCTGTGGCGCCGTCGCCTTTTCCGGCTCCCTGAGCCGGATCCACTTCGGCCGGGCGTTCGGTGTCGAGCAAAGCGCGCTGCGGCGGCCTGCTGTCGGCGCTGCTGTGTCTCTTGGACGGTCTGAAGGGCCGCAGGATGGTCCGGCGCGGAAGGGCTTGCCGGAGGCCGCGTAAAGCGCATGATTGGCATCATCGACAGAACGACCGCGCCCGGAGGAGAAATCCGGCCGGGCGCGTCTCGTTTCAGGGCCTTGGATTGTCGGGCATGCCGACGGGTCCGATGGGGCCCTGACAGCCTGCAACCCGGCGTCTAGGCAGCGAGGCGCTCATCCAGATCGAGCCGCATGGTTGCCATGCCCTGGCGGCGGGATAGCTCCTCGTAGCCCGCGGAAAGGTAGGCGTTCAGGGCCGGCGCGTTGTCGACCTCGACCTTGAGGGTCAGGCTCGACGCGCCAAGATCCCGCGCCGCTTGCTCCACGTGCTCCGTCACTTCTGCGGCAGCGCCGCCGCGAGCCTCCTCGACGAGATAGACGTAGGTCAGGTGCCGCACTTCAGGTCCGACCCCAACGCGGAGGGCGAAAAAGCCGACCTCTCGGCCTGCGGGATCCTGAAGATAGAAGGAGACATCGTCCTGATCTCCGAGCCACTTGCGATGCCACTCCATCTCGTCGAAGGGAACTTTCGCATTGGGGTTGATCAGGGGGATCTCCTCGGAAGGCAGCATCGCTGCAAAGGTCGAGAGATCGTGGTCGCGGTTGCGACGGAGGGTAAGAGCCATGGGTCCTTCCTTCGGCTGGGCCCCGCGCAGGCGCGCCGGGATGCATCATGAAACCCCGGCGCCTGACACAGACGCCCGGCCCGAGTCAACCGGACGGCGGATTTCGCACTTTCAGAGGGAGTTGGGATTGGGAACGTCCTGCCGCGACCAGACAAGGCTCGGCTGATGATCTGAAAGCAGACCGCGCCCGGAGGTTAAGTCCTGCCGGGCGTGTCGCGTTTCAGAAGTGCGCCAGACTGAGATTGGTCTGCGTTTCGTGGATCGTGAAAGTGCCATCTTTGTTCTGGTCGACCGCTTGGCCGTTGCCAAGAACATAGCGTTCCGATGCACCGTCGGATTGCCAGAATACCGTGACCAACACACCGTTGTCGGTGTTGCACTCCATGATCTGAATATTGGTCCAATCGTGGATCATGATATCCTCCAGTGGTCCTGCCTCGTTGGCCGGGTTCCTCGTCAGAGGCTTGGGTCGGGGCTGTGCCTGCGACCGATCACAGTATCGTCGATTCGAGGGGCTCGACGCAAGGTCAGCGAATTCGAGGCCGGAAATCGGCCTCGTTTCGCTTGGCGGTGGCGCGCCCAGCCACCCCCTTCCGGGAGAACCGACCGTGAACCGATGATGGTTT
>NZ_JAATOS010000479.1:0-3055 GCF_011806505.1 Salipiger sp. HF18
CGGCCAGGGGCTAGCGCAAGAGGATGGACCGGATGCCCTATGACGCGATGAGCGATTGCAGTGACGAGACCTTGCTCGCGGCCTATGCGGCGGGCGACCCGGCGGCGGCGCGCGCGCTGACCATGCGCCTGGGCCCGAGGGCTTTTGGCCATGCCATGCGCATGCTCAACGACCGCGCCGAGGCCGAGGACATTGCCCAGGAGGCGCTGCTGCGGCTCTGGCGGGCGGCGCCGGGCTGGCGCGAGGGCGAGGCGAAGGTGTCGACCTGGGTCTACCGGGTCGTCTCCAACCTTTGCATCGACCGGATCCGGCGCCGGCGCGGCGGTCATGTCGACATCGACGCGGTGGCCGAACCGCCGGACCCGTCGCCCTCGGCCGAGCAGGGGCTGCAGGACACGGCGCGGGGACAGGCGCTGCAGGCGGCGCTCGGCACGCTGCCCGAGCGGCAGAAACAGGCAGTGGTATTGCGGCATCTCGAGGGGCTTTCGAACCCCGAGATCGCCGGCATCATGGACATAGGCGTGCGCGCGGTCGAAAGTCTCAGTGCGCGGGGCCGCAAGGCGCTGCAAGGGCTTTTGGCTCCGCGACGCGCAGAACTGGGATATGACGATGACTGACAAGCGCAAGGCTGAGGAAGGGGCCATGGCCCCGTGGTTCGAAGCGGCCCGTGCCGAAGCGCCGGCGCCGTCGGGGGACTGGCTCGCGCGGATGGAACGCTTGGCGCTGGACGAGCTGCCGTCACCGCGTCCCGATCCCGCGGCAGAGGCGGCACCCGCCGCGCGGCGCGGTCTTGGCGCGCGGCTCGGGACGTCGCTGCGCGACGTGCTGGGCGCGGTCGGGGGCTGGCCGGCGATGGCCGGGCTGGTGGCCGCCTGCGCCACCGGCGTGTGGTTCGGGGCGGTGCCGCCCTCCGGGGTGTCGGACTGGCTCTCGGTGTCGGCGGCGGATTCGGTGATGAAGCTGGAGCCCACGAGCGGCTTCGACGATGTGATGTTGGGACTGTAAGAGATGGCCGACGCAGAAAGCAGACCGAAGATGCGGCGCGGGTTGCGGGTGCTTCTTTTCGCCTCGCTGGCGCTGAACCTCGCGGTGGTCGGGGTGGGCGCGGGCTTCGTGCTGCGCCATCCGATGCCCGAGCGGGCGCCCCCGCCGCGCGGGCGCGATTTCGTGTTCCCCTACACCAGCGCCTTCAGCGAGGAGCAGCGGCGCGAGCTGGGCCGCAACCTCCGCCAGTCCTTCAAGCACGATCGGGCTCAGGGCGGCGAGCGGCCGAGCTTCGTCGACGGCTACAATGCGGCGCTCGAACTGCTGCGGGCCGAGCCCTTCGACAGCGCGGCCTTCGGGGCGACGCTCGAGGCACAGAGTGCGCGCGGCGAGGCCCGGCAGAAGGCGGGGCAGAGGTTGCTGGTCGATTACGTGGCCACGCTGGACCCCGAAGAGCGCCGCGCCTACGCGGACCGGCTCGAGGCGGAGATCGCGAAGATCGCCGAACATGCAAAGCGGTTCCGGCCGAAGGACTGAGGCCTGTCGTTCCCCGTCGGGGCGCTCGCGGGTGCGCGGGACCGGCTGGGGCATGTGACGGCTCGGGCGACCCCGTGCGGGTCGGACGTTCCAGCGGGCTGCTTCCATGGCGGGACGGGGGCGGCGTGCTGATCCCGGCGCGGATGGGGGCTCCCGGAGCGGTTCCCCACGCCGGAGGGGGGCCGGATGCGATGCCGGCGCGGAACGCCGGTCACGCCACCGAACCGACGTCCCGGGCGGGAAGTCTGTCATGTCGTGCCGGGGACGATCCAATGGCGCGGCCTCTGCCTGTCGGGCGCCTGGCTCTGTCTGTCGGGCGTTTGCCTCAGTCTTTGACGCCAAGACGCCCGCCCTCATGCCGTCTCGCGCCGGCCAACTCCCGGCTCTCAGGGTCCGGCGGCCGCCGCGCGTGGTGGAGGGCCGACCGGGTCCGCCGCCAGTAAGGCGCAGTCGCCGCCCGCCAGCGCGACCTGGTTGCGGCCGCTGTTCTTGGCGACGTAGAGCGCCCGGTCGGCGCGGTCCAGCAGGATCTCGGGCGGCTCGGCGCGGGTGCGCCGGGGAAGCGCCACGCCGATGCTCGCGGTGACCTGGCGGCCGCCCTCGGGAAGCCCGGGGACGGTGAAGGGGGTCTTCGAGATCACGCTGCGGAGCCGTTCCGCTGCGAGCAGCGCGGTGTTTTCCGAGGTGTCCGGCATCACCACGAGGAATTCCTCGCCGCCGATACGTGCCACGAGGTCCGAGGGCCTGAGGTTCGCGGACATCCGCCGCGCCGCCTCGACCAGAACCGCATCGCCGACCGCGTGGCCATGGGCGTCGTTGATCGTCTTGAAATGGTCGAGGTCGAGCAGCAGCAGCGCGTAGCTGCGCGCCTTCTCGATGGCGCGATCCGCCACCCGCGTCAGGTGCGGCAGCACGTAGCGGCGGTTGTAGAGCCCGGTGAGCGGGTCGGTCACCGCCGCCCGCAGCCCGTCGCGCATGTTCGAGCGCAGCCGGTCGGCGGTGCGCTTGCGGGCGATCTGCTTGGGCAGCCGCAGGATCAGCTCCTCGGCGTCGAACCCGTCGGCCAGCAGGTCGTTGGCCCCGAGATCGAGCGCGCTTGCCGCCTCATGCCGGCACTCGGCGCGGGTCACGTAGACGATCGCGGACTGCCGGTAGGGCGGGCTCGCGCGCAGCTGGGTGAGCAGCGACAGGCCGGCGCCGGCCACGCTGCCGGTGTCGACGATGACGAAGACCTCGGGGGCGCCGCCCGCGAGCCGCAGCGCCTCGTCCGGGCTGCAGATCTCGAAGCGGTCGGGCAGGCGGGCGCGCAGCGTGCTCACCACGGCCTTCACCGAGACATCAGCCTGCACCGGCACCACCGCCACCCGCGCCGGGCAGTGCAGTTCCGCCGGGGGCTCGGCCAGCCCGAGCGCGCGGCGGGTGTCGTCGCGCAGGCGCAGCTCGTCCTCGGCGTGGCGGGCGCGGAGCAGGCTGCGCAGGCGCGCCAGGAGCACCCGCTCGTCCACCGGGCGCGACAGCATGTCGTCCGCCCCCC
>NZ_JAATOS010000480.1:0-3004 GCF_011806505.1 Salipiger sp. HF18
CGGCGCGCCCTGTTGCCGAACGGCAGCCGATCTTACTCGGCAGTCGCTTCCGAAGCGGCAGCGGCCTTGGAGGCCTTGGCTTCCGCGCGCTCGGCGGCAGCCTTGCCCGGAACGGCTTTCTTCGGGTTGTTGCGCTCTTTCTTCTCGACGACGCCGGCGGCTTCGAGGAAGCGCGACACGCGGTCGGTGGTCTGTGCGCCCTGGGCAACCCAGTGCTGGATGCGCTCGACGTCCATGTTCACGCGGCGCTCGTCATCCTTGGCGAGCAGCGGGTTGTAGGTGCCGACCTTCTCGATGAAGCGGCCGTCGCGCGGCATGCGCGAGTCGGCGACGACGATTGCGTAGTGGGGGCGTTTCTTGGAACCGCCGCGGGCGAGTCGGATCTTGAGGGCCATTGTTTGTCTCCTTTTTCGAATGGCTATGGCGGGGTCTCCGCCAGGCTTGACGGGGGTCCGGCCCGTCAGGATTGGTGTTGTTCGTGGTGCTTGATGACTTCCTGAATGACGAAATTCAGGAACTTCTTGGCGAAGGCGGGGTCGAGGTCCGCGTTCTCCGCCAGATCCTGGAGCCGCGCGATCTGCGTTTCTTCGCGCGCGGGATCGGAAGGGGGAAGGTCGTGTTGCGCCTTGAGGACGCCCACGGCCTGTGTGTGCTTGAAGCGCTCGGCCAGCGTAAAGACGAGGATCGCGTCCAGCCGGTCGATGCTCTCGCGGTGTTCCTTGAGCAGCGCGGCGGCGCGCGCCACGGGGTCATGGGTCTCAGTCAATGGCCCAGCCTTTCGGTTTGAACAGAGGATCCTGGAAATTCGCGATTTCCATGTCGATGCCATGGGCAAGCTGCGTGCCGCGCAGCTCCGCCGGCGCGGGGTGGCGGTAGACCGCGTCGCTGCCGTCGATCGAGGCGGCGTCCGCGTCTTTCCTGGCGCCCAGACGCTCGGCCAGTCGGATCGAGTCGAGGTTCTTGGGGTCGATGTAGCTGACCGCCGTTTCCCAGCCCTGATCGTCGAAGAAATGCCGGCGCACCCGGTGGGTGGCTTCGAGCGCAAAGCCCTTGCCCGCCTTCTCCGGCCAGATGATCCAGGCGATTTCGCGCTCGGGCCACTTGGCGGGAAACCAGCCACCGGCCATGCCGACGGTCTCGCCGCTGCCCTTGAGGTGGACCATCCACATGCCGAAGCCGCGGATCGCCCAGTGGCCGATCTCGGCGGCGTAGAGCATCCATGTCTCGTAGGTATTGAGCGGCCCGCCCATGAAGCGCGAGCGGTACGACGCGAAGGTCGCCTTGAAATCGGGATAGTCCTGCGGCTCGGGGGCGCGCAGAACGAGGCGGTCGGTCTCGAGCACGGGAATCGCGGTGTGGCCCATCACGCGTCCCCCCGCTTGTGGCGATAGACGAAGGTGCCGTCGCCGAGTGCCGTTTCCGCCGCGCGGTCGCGGGTGGCGCCGAGGCGCTCCATCAGGCGACAGCAGCGGCTGTTCTCGCCATTGATGTAGGACACGACGCTGTCCCACGCCAGCGTGCCGAAGGCGTAGTCTCGGGCGGCCTCGCAGGCTTCGAGCGCATAGCCCTGGCCCTCGGCTTCCTCGGTGAGGAAGACGCCGAGCTCGGCCTCGGGGTCGTCGTACTCGTAGCCCAGCAGCACGAAGCCAGCCGAGGGCGAGGTCTGCGCGTCGATGGTCCAGAGCCCGTGGCCGTGCAGCAGCCAGAGCGCGGTGTACTGGGTGAAGTCGCTCCACGCCTCGGTGCGGGAATACGGCCCGCCCATGTATTCGGCGCGGTCCGAGCACAGGATCTTGGCGTAGGCGGCGAAATCGTAGATCCGCGGCCCGCGCAGCTGCAGCCGGCGCGTGTCGATGCTGGGCACGTGCCCGCCAAGCCGGGCGGCCTGACGCGACCCGGGGCCCGGGCGATGCTGTTCGACGACCGCGATCATGCCGCCCCCCCCTGTTCGGGGTGCCGATAGACATGCAACGTCTGGCCGAAGATCTCTTCCTCGCCCTCGTGATGTGCGCCAAGCCGCAGCGCCAGCGCGCGCGACCGGTCGTTGAGCGGATCGACGAGGCTGATGAGCCGGGTCAGGCCGAAGAGGCGGGCGGCGGCGTCGCGCGCGGCCTCGGCGGCCTCGTGGGCGAGGCCCTTGCCCTCGTGGGGTGCGAAGATGCCGTAGCCGAGCTCGGCCTCGGGCCACTCGATGTGGTGCAGGATGCCGGCGTGGCCGATCAGCGCACCGCTGTCGCGCAGGGTGACGTGCCAGACGCCGTAGCCGCGCAACTGCCAGTGACCGGCGCTGCGCAGCAAAAGGCGCCAGACCTCGCCGCGATCCAGAGGGCCGCCGACGAATTTCGAGCGCTCCTCGGCATAGAAACCGCAGAGCGGGTCGAGATCCTCGAGCCGCGGACCGCGCAGGATCAGCCGGTCGGTCTCGATCACAGGCACGTCGACGCTCATTCCAGAACCTCCTCGGGCCCGGGGTGGCGATAGAGCAGGTCCTCACCCATGTGGTAGTTCTGGTAGGTGCGCTCGTAGCTGGCACCCATGCGCTCGGCGAGCGCGATGGAGCGGGTGTTGCCGGGCACGATGTTCGAGGTCAGCGTCTTGAGCCCGAGGTCCTCGTAGGCGTAGCGGCGCACGCGTTCGGCGGCCTCGCGGGCGATGCCGCGGCCTTCGTAGCCCTCGAATACCACCCAGCCGATCTCGGGCTCGGGCCAGCCCTCGGGGTTCCAGATGCCGGAAATGCCGGCGGGCTTGCCGGTGTCCTTCATCTCGATGGTGAAGTAGCCATAGCCGCGCAGGTGCCAGTGGCCGACGTTCAGCGCGAACCAGCGCCACGCGTCGCCGCGGTGGTCGTAGCCGCCGAACCCGTCGGCGCGCTCGCGGTCGAGCAGGAAGGCGATCATCGCCTCGGCATCCCCGGCGTCGGGTCCGCGGAGGATCAGGCGCTCGGTCTCGAGCTGGGGGGCGTTGGGCACGATCATGCGTAGGCCTCCGGGCTGCCGTCCGCGTC
>NZ_JAATOS010000481.1:0-3004 GCF_011806505.1 Salipiger sp. HF18
GCCCGCCCGAAAACACCGCCCAGAAACAGCACCCGGACCGGCTAAATCCCCCGAAAACCACCGTAAGCGCGCGCTTACGCGCGTCCGGGGCAGCGTTTCTGCGATGGACCGGCCCCGGTCCGAAGGCTCAGGTCCAGCCGGCGGAGACATCCCGCTCCGTTCCATTCATTGCCACAGGCAGGACACCCGATGACCAGACCCTTCCTTGCCAGCCTCGCGCTGATCGCAGTTCCCTTCGCCGCCAGTGCCATGCCCTCGGTGGGCGACGTGGTCGGCACCAACCCGACGGACGCCACCGCGGCGCTGGCAGCGGCGGGCTGCGCGGTGCGCGAATTCGAGGCCGAAGGCGGCATGATCGAAGCCAAGTGCACCGACGAGGCACAGAAGCTCTGGGAGGTCTACATCGACCCCAAGACCGGCGCCGTCACCAACATCAAGGATGACGACTGATCATGTCGCTTGATCTCGACCGGGGCGCCGAGGCGGCGCCCCTTCCTCCCGATCCCTGGGACCCGCTGGTGCGCATCAGCCACTGGCTGATCGCCGGGGTGGTGCTGGTGAACGGGCTGCTCAGCAAGCCGGGCGGCAACCTGCACGTCTGGCTTGGCTGGGTCGCGCTCGGCACCTTGGCCGTTCGGCTGCTCTGGGGGGTCGTAGGGCCGTCCGAGGCGCGGTTCTCGGCCTTCCTGCCGGACCCGGCGGGGGCGCTGCGGCACCTGCGCGACCTGCTGCGCGGGCGGCCCTCGGAATACCCCTCGCACAACCCGGCGGGGGCGATCATGGTCTACGCGCTCTGGGGCTGTCTTGCCATCGTCGTGGCCACCGGGCTCGTGATGACCGACATGAAGAGCCCGGTCACCATCGCCGAGGACCGCGCCGCGGTCGCCGCCGGGGACTGGTCGGTTCTTGTGGACGACAGCGAAACGGCAGAAAGTGACCACGAGGGCGACGGGGTCGCGAAGGAGCTTCACGAGCTGGCGGCGAACTTGATGCTGCTGCTCGCGATGGTGCATGTGGGCGGCGTGGTGATCGAGAGCCGGGCCCTCAGGCGCAACCTCGTGCGCCCGATGCTGACTGGAAGAGGCAAGATGAAGTGACCGGCAAGTCATCCCGTGCCAGTGGCGACCGGCGGCAGCCGCTCGCGCTTGCCGCCGTTCTGCTGCTGCAGGGGATCGCCGCGGTGTTCTTCGTCGGCGACGCGGTCGGCGACATGCTGCTCGATCCGACCTCGCCCGAGGGGATGCTGGAGTCGCTCGTGGCGCTGGCCCTCGTGGCCGGCGTGGTCCTGAGCGGCTTGCAGCTGCGCGCGGCGCTGGAGCGCCTCGCGACGCAGGAGCGGACGCTCGACACCGCCCGCGGCAAGCTCTCGGACGTCATCGCCACGCAGTTCCAGGCCTGGGGCCTGACGCCCGCCGAGCGCGACGTGGGGTTGCTGGCCCTCAAGGGGCTCGACGTGTCCGACATCGCCGCTCTGCGGGGCGCCGCGCAGGGCACGGTGCGGGCGCAGCTCACGCGGATCTACGCCAAGGCCGGGGTCTCGGGGCGTGCGCAGTTCGGGGCCTGGTTCGTCGAGGACCTGCTCGAGGACGACCTGACCCTGGCGCCAAACCAAAAGACAGCCGCAAGGACGGCGGAGAGATCATGATGAAACGGATCGGAGCGGGGCTTGCGGCCCTTGTGGCGGCGGCACTGCTGGTGACGGCGATCGAGGGGCAGTGGTTCGGCTACGCCTCCTTCCTGATGCACGGGCAGGACCGGTCGGCCTGGAGCGGCACCGAGAGCGAGCCTCAGCGCATTCTGGACGCGGCCTACGACGGCCAGAACGAGAGCATCACGCTGCTCGCGGTGGGCGACATCGCCGATTGCCCGGAGCGTCTGAACCTCGCCCATGTGCTGCCTGCGACCGCCGGCCTGCTGGGGCTGGCTTCGCCCTTCGACACCAGCCACGTGCCCGCATCGGCCACCGCCGAGCTTGCGGACCGCTGGCCCGACGCGCCGATCCTCGCGCTGGGGGATCTGGTCTACAACTCGGGCACCGCGCGCGAGTTCTCGGATTGCTTCGACCAGGTCTGGGGGCAGGAGAGGCCGCGGATTCTGCCGACGCCGGGCAACCACGAGTACGAAACGCCCGGCGCCTTCGGCTATTACGAAAGCTGGGCCGGGCGGGCCGGGCTGGGCTCGGAGGGCTACTATGCCGCCCATGCCGGCAATTGGCTGGTGCTGTCGCTCAACAGCGAGGTCGAGGCCGGGGCGGGCTCACCGCAGGCGCAATGGCTGTCGGACACGCTGGCTGCGGCGCCCGAGGCCTGCGTGCTGGCCTTCTACCACCGGCCGGCCTACTCGCTGCAGCAACGCGGCGGGCTCGACAGCGCCACGGCGCTCTTCCGGACGCTGCAGGCTGCTGGGGCGACGCTGGTGCTGAACGGGCACAACCACTTCTACGAACGTTCCCTGCCGCTGGCCGGGGATGGCGCGCCGGATCGGAGCGACGGGCTGCTCGAGTTCGTGGTGGGTACCGGGGGCGAGACATCGAAGGTGCGCCCGGTGGCGCCGACCACCGCCTCGGCGGTGTTCGGGCATCTCGGGCTGCTTCGGCTCGAGCTCGGGGCGGACAGCTATCGCTGGTGGTTTCACGACTCCGCCACGGGCGAGATGCTCGACACGGGCGAGGGCGGCTGCAGCCAGCGCGTAGGCGCGCCCGCCTGACCCTTGCGCCATGAGCGGCGCCCGTCGCCATGCGCGACGGGCGCCCTCGGGGAGGGCTCAGGGCCGGGAGGCCAGCAGCGTGCGCATCTGCGACGGGAAGAGCTGACTCAGCCAGGTCTTTTTTCTTTCCTGTTTGTCGACCTCGACGAACATGCGCAGGTCGATGGGCGTGTCGTCATCCTCGGGGATGCTCGAGAAATCGAGGTCGAAGATGGCGCGCCAGTAATCCTCGTCCACCACCGGGTAGGCGGCGAACCCGCTGACCGTGCCGCGCGAGGCGGTGACCACGGGGCGGATG
>NZ_JAATOS010000047.1:0-17505 GCF_011806505.1 Salipiger sp. HF18
GAGGCCGGGCTCGAGGTCGAGAACGGCGTCCGGCTTTGCGGACGGCTCCTGACCAGCGATCCGCAGATCTCGGCGCTGGGGGACTGCGCCAGCTTCCCCGACCCGCGGGACGGCCAGCGCATCCGGCTCGAGAGCGTGCAGGCCGCCACCGACCACGCCCGCTTCATCGCGGCGCGCCTCAGCAAGGGCGGCGAAGATCACTACGCAGCCCTGCCGTGGTTCTGGTCGGACCAGGCGGACAGCAAGCTGCAGATCGCGGGGTTTGCCGGTCCCGGCACCTCGGAGGAGGTGATCTGCGACGGCGTCGTGGCCCGGCTCGACGACCGGGGCCTCGTCGCGGTGGAGACCGTCAACAACGCCGGCATCCACATGAAGAGCCGACGCCTGCTGTCGGGAGGCACGCCGGCCGGACTGGACGACCTCGTGCAGATCGCCGCCTGAGGCGGGATCCACGGGGCCGGGCCAATACAGTTAACTTGTTAATTATCGTCTCCCGTGGTAGGGAAGACTCATCTGAGGGAGGAGACCCAGAATGAAACATCACCTGATCGCCGCTTCGGCGGGCGTGTCGCTGTGCCTTGCCACGAGCGCGGGCGCCAACGAGCTGAAATACGCCAACTGGGCCTCGCCCATGCACACCATCGTCGCGGCACAGGTCGACCCGCTCGCCAAGGTGCTGGACGAGGGCACCGGCGGCGAGACCACGCTGCGCAGCTACAACGGCGGCGAGCTCGGCGCGGGCCCGGCGGACCAGTTCGTGCGCGTGCTTCAGGGCACCGCCGACATGGGCTGGGGCGTGCATGGCTACACCTCCTCGCAGTTCCCAAAGAGCCTCGTGCTCGAGCTGCCGGGCGCGCTGCCGCTCGACCAGCCGGGCTACGCCGCGCTCTGGCGCGCCTTCCCCGACGAGCTGGCGCAGGAATACCCGCGCACCGAGGTGATCGCGCTCTGGGCCTCCGAGCCCAACATCCTGATGATGCGCGACAAGGAGGTGCACAGCCCCGCCGACCTCAAGGGTCTGAAGATGCGGGTTGCGGGCTCGATCTCGGCCGAGGCGATGGAAGCGCTCGGCGCGACCCCGGTGCAGATCCCGATGACGCAGGTCTACAACGGCCTGCAGACCGGCCTCATCGACGGCGTCATCTCGGGCGCCTCCGTGCTCTCGGACTTCAAGCTAAACGAGGTGGTCGGCAGCATCACCTCGGGGCCGAACTTCGGCCGCCTGACCTTCTACACCGTGATGTCGCAAGGCGCCTATGACGGGCTCTCGGACGAGGCCAGGGCCGCGCTCGACACGCTCAAGGGCGAGGAGATCTCGCGCATGACCGAAGAGGCCTGGGTCGCCACCGCCGACGAGGCGCTGGAGGCCGCACGTCAGGCCGACGGCATCACCGTGCTCGACCTCGAGGGCGACGAGGCGCAGGCCTTCAACGACGCGCTGGCCTCGGTGACCGACGCCTACGTGGCCGAGGTCGGCGGCGAGGCGGCGCTGGCGGCGATCCGGGGCGAATGATGCTGGGCAGGGTGCACTGGCTGTCGGACAGGCTGATCGGCCTGTCCGCGATCGTCGGCACGCTCGGGCTGCTCTTCGTGGTGGCCGTGATCGTGATCGACGTGGTGGGGCGCAACTTCGGCGCCCCGCTCTACGGCTCGCAGGACCTCATCACCATGACCATGGTGATCATCGTCTTCGGCGGCATGTCGCTCTGCGACCGTGACGGCGGGCACATCGTCGTCGACATCTTCGAGAACACATTCTCGCCGCGGCTCAACCGTGTCATCGACGTGGTCGCCGCGCTTCTGGGGGCGGTGATCTTCGTGCTCATCGCCTGGACCGTCTGGCAGAGCGCCCAGCTGAGCGTCCTGCTGAACCTCGCCACCAACCTGCTGCGCCTGCCCACCGCCTGGTTCCAGTACGCGCTCTGCGTCTTCTCGCTGATCACCGCGCTGGGGATGCTGCTGCGGGCCCTGAGCCTGATGCTCGGCCACAAGGCTGCGGGGGCCGCATGAGCAGCGTCTTCGTCGGCTCCGTCGGACTGGCGCTGCTGCTGGTCCTCCTCCTGATGCGAATCCCCGTGGCCTTCGCGATGTTCGCGGTGGGCTTCATCGGCATCTGGATCCTCAACGGGCTGCAGGCCGCGACAGGCCTGCTGTCCTCCGAGACCTTCGCGCTCGCGTCCAATTCCGAGCTTATCGTCGTGCCCCTCTTCATCCTGATGGGCAACGTCGCCAGCGCCACCGGCATGAGCCGCAAGCTCTACGACGCGGCCTATGCCACCATCGGGCAGGTGCGCGGCGGGCTTGCCTCGGCCACGGTGATCGGCTGCGGCGGTTTCGCGGCGCTCTCGGGCTCGTCCGTGGCCTCGGCGCTGACCATGGGCCGCACGGCACTGGCCGAGATGGACCGCTTCGCCTACAGCCCGCGGCTCTCGACCGGGGTGGTCGCGGCGGGCGGCACGCTGGGCATCCTGATCCCGCCCTCCACCGGCTTTGTGATCTACGCCATCCTCACCGAGCAGAGCATCGGGCGGCTCTTCATGGCCGGCATCCTGCCGGGCATCCTGCTGCTCTCGGCCTTCCTGCTGACCATCGCCCTGCTCTGCACGCTGAAGCCCGAACTCGGGCCCCCGGGTCCCAAGACCAACACCCGCGAGAAGGGACGCGCCTTCCTCGGCGCGGTACCGATCCTGGCCATCGTGGTGATCACCATCGGCGGCATCTACAGCGGCATGTTCTCGCCCACCGAGGCCGCCGGCGTCGGCGCGGCGCTGGTCATCCTCATCGGCGCGGTCACCCGCACCCTGACCCTGCGGGTGTTCTGGGACGCCGCGCGCAGCTCCATCGTGACCACCGCCTCGGTCATGCTGATCCTGATCGCGGCGCACATGATCAACCCCTTCGTGGCGCTCAGCCATCTGCCCGCCGAGGTCAGCCGGCTGCTCGTCGCGCTCGACTTCGGGCCGTTCGGGACGCTGGTGGTGATTCTCGCGATCTACCTCGTGCTGGGCTGTTTCCTCGAGGGTCTGGCGATGCTCGTGCTCACCCTGCCGATCTTCATGCCGGTGGTGCTGCAGCTGGGCATCGACCCAATCTGGTTCGGCGTGCTGGTGGTGCTGACGCTCGAGATGGGGCTGATCTCGCCGCCCGTGGGGATCAACGTCTTCATCGTGAAATCCGTCGCCCGCAATGTCGAGCTGCTCGACATCTTCCGCGGTGTGCTGCCGTTCTGGCTGGCGATGCTGCTGACGCTGGCGCTGCTCGTGGCGGTGCCGAGCCTGTCGCTCTGGCTGCCGAGCATGATGTGACCGAAGCTCCGGCGCGGCTCCCGCAAGGGCCGAGCCGGGGTCGTTCTTCCACCGCTGCGCGTGGTCCGCTCTCCGCTTCTTTCGGTCTGGAACCGCTCAGGCGCGCAAGCTCCCCGCTCAACCTACGTCCGGCCACCCCAGCGCCCGCGAAAGTCTCCGGGCCGAGGCGGTGGTCAGGCGGATGATGTGCCCGAGCTCGCTGGCGCGGACGCGGAAGGCGGGCGCCACCGCGTGCACCGAGGCCACCACCGAGCTGTCGATGGCAAAGACGGCGGGCACCCGCTCTGCGACGGCAGGGACATCACGCCGGCGAACCTGCACGGCGTGCCGCTGATCATGACCGGGCACCCGCGGCCAAGGCGGGTGGCGCTGGACCACATGTTCGACAAGGCCGGCGTCCGACCGCCGATCGAGATCGAGATCCACACCGACAGCGCGGCCTGCGCCTTCGTCGCTCGGGGGCTTGGTGTGTCGATCGTCAGCAGTCTCTTCGCCAACCTGTTCCGCGATTTTCCCATTGACCTGAGGCGGTTCCGCCCGCGCTCGACCCGGAGCTTCGGGCGGCTGCGGGACAAGGACGTGCCCCTGCCCCTCGCCGCCCGGCGCATCGGCGAGATCCTGAAGCGCGAGCTCACCTGCTCGCAGCTGCCGCTCGACGAGCTGCTGTCGAACGGTCGCTGGCGCCTGCCTCAGCTCCTGGGCCGCAGCCCGTCGAGGAACACGTCGAGCAGCAGCCCGGCGCGGTCGGGGTCGGCGCCGGGGCCGTAGTTGATGCCCAGAAGCACCCGCATCAGGTCCTCGCTGGTGACGTCCGCGCGCACCCGGCCCTCGGCCACGGCGCGGGCGTGCAGCGCCGCCACCGCACCACGCATCCGCTCCGACTGTTCGGAGATGAAGCACGACTCGGGCTCGAACACCGGCGCCAGCGCCGCAACCATGCCGCGCTTGGTCGCCATCATGCGCAGCGCCTCGCGCATCCACTCCTCGAGACTGTCCTTCTCGGCCCGGCGCTCTAGTATCTCGACCTCGCGGGCATAGACCGCCTGGAACAGCGCCTCGCGCGTCGGGAAG
Source organism: Salipiger sp. HF18 (assembly GCF_011806505.1). Lineage (NCBI taxonomy): Bacteria > Pseudomonadati > Pseudomonadota > Alphaproteobacteria > Rhodobacterales > Roseobacteraceae > Salipiger > Salipiger sp. HF18. Next base: position 4,377 of record NZ_JAATOS010000047.1, read on the forward strand.
TGCCGGTACAGCGTTCCGATCCCCAGCCCCGCCTTGCGGGCCACCGCCTCGAGACTGCCGCCGTCCCCGCGAAAAACCTCGGCCGCGGCGCTCAGAAGCAGCTCGCGGTTGCGCAGCGTATCGGCGCGCGGCTTCCGCGTTTTCGGCTGTTCGGCGCTCATTTCCTTTCCCATACCTCAACCCACTTGAAAACGGAGGATGCCTCCGTATTTTAAGGAACAGGCCCCCGGGGCCCAAGTTCCCGTCAGCTTACAGCCAAAGAGGGAAAGATGACATCGACCCTGAACATCACGATCAACGGAGCGCCGCACGAGATCGCGCTCGACGATCCCCGCGCCACGCTGCTCGACGTCCTGCGCGAGCGGCTCGGACTTACCGGAACCAAGAAGGGCTGCGACCGTGGCCAGTGCGGGGCCTGCACCGTGCTGATCGACGGGCGTCGGATGAACGCGTGCCTCGCCCTCGCGCTGTCCCACGACGGGGCGGAGGTCGCCACCATCGAGGGGCTGGCCGACGGCGACACGTTGCACCCGGTGCAGCAGGCCTTCATCGCCCATGACGGCTTTCAGTGCGGCTACTGCACCCCCGGCCAGATCATGTCCGCCGTGGGCCTGATCGCCGAGGGCGAGGCCGGGCTCGACCCCGAGCGCGTGCGCGAGGGCATGAGCGGCAACATCTGCCGCTGCGCCGCCTACGCCGGCATCACCGAGGCCGTGCTCGAGGCCACCCGAGCCTCCGGGACCCGGACCGAGGACGAAAGGACCGACGCATGAACCGTTTCGACTATGCCCGCGCCGACAGTATCGGCGCCGCCATCGCCGCGGCGGGAGCGCCGGGCGGCAGCTTCCTCGCCGGTGGCACCAACCTGCTCGACCTGATGAAGATCGGGGCGGCGACGCCGGAGCGGCTTATCGACATCTCGCGCCTGCCGCTCGACCGGATCGAGGACACCGACGGCGGGCTCCGCATCGGGGCCATGGTCCGCAACGCCGACATCGCCCGGCACCCCGAGGTGCTGGCGCGCTACCCGGCGCTGGCCGAGGCGCTGCTCTCGGGAGCGTCGGCGCAACTGCGCAACGCTGCAACCACCGGCGGCAACGTCATGCAGGCGACCCGCTGCAGCTATTTCCAGGACCCGCTGTCGCCCTGCAACCGGCGGGAGCCGGGTTCGGGTTGCGGTGCGCTTGGCGGGCGCACCCGCAACCACGCGGTGCTGGGCTGGGACGAGGGCTGCATCGCCGTGCACCCGTCAGACATGTGCGTGGCGCTCGCCGCCTATGACGCGGTGGTCGAGATCACCGGGCCCGAGGGCACCCGCGACGTGCCGATGGCAACCTTCCACCCGCTGCCCGACGCCGCGGGCGCCGGCACCCCGGCGCTGGCCGAGGGCGAGATCGTCACCCACATCCGCCTGCCCGACCCGGGCGGCATGGCGCGCAATGCCCGCTACCTGAAGCTGCGCGAGCGGACCTCGTTTGCCTTCGCGCTGGTCTCGGCCGCCGCCGCGCTCGAGATCCGCGACGGCGTCATCGTCTCGGCCCGCCTCGCGCTCGGTGGCGTCGCTGCCCGCCCGTGGCGCTGCCACGAGGCCGAGGCGATGCTCGTGGGCATGGTGCCCACGCGCGGCAGCTTCACCGTCGCCGCCGCGGAAGCGCTGACCGGTGCCACACCCTCGGGCGACAACGCCCACAAGATCGAGCTCGCGCGGCGCATCGCGGTCCGCGCGCTGGACCTCGCCGCGGCAGGGACGCCGGACCGGCTGCCCGCCCTGCCCGCCTCCGCCTTCGCAGGAGAAGACAATGGATGACATGCTGAACACCCAGGGCCACGTGCGGCTCGGCTCGAGCGCGGGCCAGCCGCTCACCCGCCGCGACGGCATCCTCAAGGTGACCGGTGCCGCGCCCTATGCCGCCGACGCGCGCCCCGAGGGCGTGCTGCACGCGGTCACTTTGGCCGCCGGGATCGCACGCGGTCGCGTGGCGCGCCTTAACAGCGCCGCCGCCGAGGCGCATCCCGGCGTCGTCAAGGTCTACACGCCCGCCAACACGCCCGCGCTGGCCGTGAGCCCGGACGAGAAGATCCACCCCTTCGTCTGGCGCATGGAGGTGCTGCAGGACGACCGCGTGCGCTATGCGGGCCAGCCGATCGCGATGATCGTGGCCGAGACGCTCGAGGCCGCGACCGAGGCCGCGCGGCTGCTGGCGCCGGACTACGAAGCCGAGCCGCACCGGGTGACGCTCGACGATGCCGATCCCTTCGACACCGAGACCACGGCGTTCGGACGGCCCGCCAACATGACCAAGGGCGATCTCGCCACGGCGCGCGCCACGTCGTCCCGGCACGTCACCACGCAGATCGACACCTCGGCGCAGTACCACAATGCCATGGAGCCCCACGCGATCACCGCCCAATGGGTCGGCGACCGGCTCGAGATCGACACGCCGAACCAGGCCATCGGGCTCTCGAAACAAACCTTCGCCGCCTTCCTCGGCATCGCGCCCGAGCAGATCCTGCTGCGCAGCCCCTTTATCGGCGGCGGCTTCGGGTCCAAGGCGATCCTCTACGGGGCGCAGCTGCTGACCATCCTCGCGGCGCGCGATCTCGATAGGCCGGTGAAGCTGGCGCTGCGGCGGGACCAGGTCTACGGCCCCACCGGGCATCGTGCCCCGACACGGCAGACCCTGCGCATCGACATGGATGACATGGGCCGCATCACCGCGCTCGACCATGATACGATCACGCTGACCTCGAGCTTCGACCAGTTCCTCGAGAGCGCCTCGAACGCGTCGCACAGCCTCTACGCGGCGCCGGTGCTGCGCACCACGCACCACGGCCGGCGCGCCGACGTGGGCACGCCCGGGCCGATGCGCGCCCCGGGCGAGGCGCCGGGGTCGGCCGCGCTCGAGATCGCCATGGACGAGGCGGCACGGGCGGCGGGGCTCGACCCGCTCGACTTCCGCCTGCTGAACCACGCCGACACCGACCCGGCGTCGGGCATGAGCTTCTCGTCCAAGGCGCTGCGCGAATGCTACGCCGAGGCCGCCGGGCGCTTTGGCTGGGCCGGGCGCCCGCAGGAGCCCCGGCAGATGCGCGAGGGCAGGCTCCTCAAGGGCTGGGGCATGGGCACGGCGCAGTTCCCCTGCCCGATGTTCCAGGCCGCGGCCCATGCCACGCTGCGCGCCGACGGCTCGGCTGTGGTCGAGACCTCGGCCGCCGACATGGGCCAGGGCGCGTGGACGGCACTGGCGCAGATCGCCGCCGACGGGCTGGGCATCGACATCGACAAGGTCGAGTTCCGCTCGGGCCATTCCGACCTGCCCGACGCGGGCGTCGCGGGCGGCTCCGGCCACACCGCCACTGCCGGCACCGCGCTCTTCAACGCGGGCTCGGACGCGGTGCGCCAGCTCGCCGAACTGGCCACCCAGGACCCCGCCTCGCCGTTCTTCGGGGCCGGCAACGCGGGCGTCACGGCGCGGTCGGGGCGGCTCTGGCGCAACGATGACGACCGCTCCGAGGCCTACGAGGACATCCTTGCCCGCGCCGGGCTCGAGCTCATCCGCGGCGAAGGCACCGGCGCGCGCGAGGGCGAGCCCACCCACGCCATGTTCTCGCACGGGGCGGTCTTCGCCGAGGTGCTGGTCGATCCCGATCTCGGGCAGGTCCGTGTGAGCCGCCTGATCGGCGCCTTCGCGGCGGGGCGGATCATCAACCCCGCGCTGGCCCGCAGCCAGCTTCTGGGCGGCATGATCTGGGGCATCGGCATGGCCCTGCAGGAAGAGGCGCTGCACGACACCCATTCGGGACGGTTCGTGAACAACGACCTCGCGGGCTACCACGTGCCGGTCAACGCCGATGCGCCGATGGTCGAGGCGATCACCGTCCACGAGGATGACCCCTTCGTGAACGCGCTCGGCATCAAGGGCGTGGGCGAGATCGGCGTCACCGGCACCGTGGGCGCCATCGGCAACGCGGTCTGGCACGCCACCGGCGTCAGACCGGGGCGTTTCCCGATCCACCCCGAAACGCTGATCTGAGGACGGATCCAGAACCAACAACGAAGGGCCCGGCGGAACGCTCCGCCGGGCCCTTCTTCTGTCCGTGATCCTGTCCGGGACTTCACCCGTGGGCTTGTTCGCGACCCCGTCCGCCGGTCAGTGCGCCGCCGCACCCGCCCCGCTGCGCGGCGGCTTCATCGCCAGCGCCAGCACCGCGAGCCCCGCGAAGAGCACGGTGATCAGGGTGAAGACGTCGATGAAGGACATCACCGTCGCCTGTTGCGCCACCCGCCCCGCGAGCTGCGACAGTGCCCCGGTCTGGCCGTCGATGCCATTGGCCTCGAGATTGGCGGCCAGCATGTCGATCTGGCGCAGCGCCTCGGGGTTGGCCCAGTTCAGCGCCTCGTTCAGCCGCGCCGTGTGCAGTGCACCGCGGTCGGTCAGCAGCGTGTTGATCACCGCCAGACCCACGGCGCCACCGAGGTTGCGCATCAGGTTGTAGAGCCCCGAGGCGCTCTTCATCTTGTCAGGCGGCAGCGTTCCGAGCGCGAGGTTGTTGATCGGCACCATGCAGATCATCAGCGACAGCCCCCGCAGCACCTGCGGCCAGAGCAACTCGTTGAAATCCCAGTCGGCGGTCATGCCGGTGAGCATCCAGCTCGAGACCGCGAAGCCCACGAAGCCCATCAGCAGCATCACCCGCAGGTCCATCTTCGACGACAGGATCCCCGCCAGCGGCGCGCTCACGAACATCGCGAGACCCGAGACGAACACCGTCTGGCCGGTCATCAGGCTGTCGTAGCCGCGGATCGAGGACAGGTAGAGCGGGTAGAGATAGGTCATCCCGTAAAGCCCGATCCCCATCACGAAACTGAACACCGAGCCCACGGCGAAGTTGGTGTTGGCGAAGGCCGAGAAGTCGACCACCGGGCTCTTGAGAGTGAAGGCGCGCCAGAAGGTGACGATGCCGCCCACCACCATGACCACGAAGAGCGCGGCGACGATCTCGTCCTGGAACCAGTCGTTGCCCGGGCCTTCCTCGAGCACGTATTCCATGGCGCCGAGGAAGCAGGCCAGCGCCCCGAGGCCGATCCAGTCGAAGCTGTCGAAGAGCTTCCACTCGGGCTTGTCGAAGTCGATCAGGGTGATGGCGCCGATGGTCACGAGGATGCCCGCCGGCACGTTGACGAGGAACAGCCAGTGCCAGCTCATGGCGTGGCTGAGATAGCCGCCGACGGTCGGGCCCACGGTGGGCGCCAGCGTTGCCACGAGGCCGATCATCGGCGAGACGATGGCGCGTTTCGAGGCCGGGAAGATGGTGAAGGCCGCGGCGAAGACCGCCGGGATCATGCCGCCGCCGAGGAACCCCTGCACCGCGCGCCACAGGATCATCTCGTTGATCGAGCCCGAGGTGGCGCAGAGGAAGGACGCGGCGGTGAAGCCCGCGGCCGACGCGGCGAAGAGGTAGCGCGTCGACATCATCCGGCCCAGCAGGCCGGAAAGCGGGATCATGATGACCTCGGCGATCAGGTACGAGGTCTGCACCCACGAGATCTCGTCCGACGAGGCGCCGAGCCCGGCCTGGATCTCGGGCAGCGAGGCCGAGACGATCTGGATGTCGAGGATCGCCATGAACATCCCGAAGACCATGACGAAAAACGCCGCGACCCTGCGCGGCGTGAGTTCCGGTTCCTGTGGGGCGGCGGCGCTCATTGCAGCGCCTCCGCGACGTCCGTGCCCTCGGGCGCCGTGCGCTGGTCGATCTCGACCACCACCGAGAGGCCCGCGCGCAGGCCCGGGGTGCCGTCCGGCAGCTCGATGCGCACCGGCACGCGCTGCACGATCTTGGTGAAGTTGCCGGTGGCGTTGTCCGCCGGCAGCAGCGAGAACACCGAGCCCGTGGCCGGCGCGACCGAGACCACGCGGCCCTCGATCTCGTGGCCCTCCATGGCGTCGATGCTCACCCGGGCGGTCTCGCCCGCGACGATGCCGGAAAGCTGGGTTTCCTTGAAATTGGCCTCGACATAGAGCCCGTGGTCGGGGACCACGGCGGCAAGCCGGGCGCCGACGTTGACCAGTTCCCCGGCCTCGATGGCGATATTGGCCACGGTGCCGTCGAAGGGCGCGCGCAGCACGGTATGGTCGAGGTCGCGCTGCGCCTGCGCGATGCCGAGCTCGAGATCGCGGCGGCTGGACTCGGTCTCAGCCCGCTCTGCGCGCAGCACCTCGATCTCGGCCTGCGCGCCCTTGATCGCTGCCTGCGCCGCGGCGCGGTTGGCCTCGGCGGTCTCGAGCGCACCGTTGGCGTCATCGAGATCGGCCTGCGAGGCGACCTTGCGGTCGGCCAGCCCCTTGACCCGCGCCTGGGTGATGCCGGCGGTGCGCAGCGTCGCCTCGGCGGCGGAAAGCTGGGCCTCGGCCTGCGTCACGCTGGCCTCGGCGGCGGTGATCTGCGCGTCGATGCGCGCCAGCGTGCGGTCGAGCGTCGGCAGCTTGGCCTGCGCCTGCTCCAGCGCGATGCGATAGTCGCCGTCCTCGATCCGCACCAGAACCTCGCCGCGCGTCACGTGCTGGTTCGCCTGCACCGGGATCTCGGCCACGTAGCCCTGCAGCTTGGATGAAACCAGCGACAGGTCCGCCTGCACGTAGGCGTCGTCGGTCTCGACCATGAAACGCCCGTCCGTCCACCAGTGATACCCCTCGTAGCCGCCCGCCAGAAGCGCGACCAGCGCGATGCCGCCAACGATCCGCTTGCGGCGCCCGCCCTTCTTCGGCGCCGGGGCGGCGGCGGTTTCGGGCGCGCGGGCCTGAGCCTGTGCGGGGGCCTCTGCGGCGGCCTGGTCGGAAGAAGGGGCGTCGATGCGGTCGTGGCGGGACATGGTGTCGGTCTTTCGGTGCAGGGGGCGATTCCGGGGGCGACGAACGGATCGAACCGGTCGGTTCGATTGCAGGTAGGGCAGGCCCGACACGAAATCAAGTCTTCATCGAACCACCCGGTTCGATTATATGTCCTCCCATGACAACCAAGACACATCCCGAGCCGGCTGAACTCTGCGCGCACAGACGCCGCCACGCCGCGGGCTCCGACCCCGAGAAACGCCGCCAGATCCTGGACGGCGCCTGGAGCGTGTTTGTCGATCAGGGCTTCGACGCCGCGTCGATGAACAGCATCTGCAAGGCGGCGGGGGTCTCGAAGGGGACGCTCTATGTCTACTTCGAGAACAAGGAGGATCTCTTCGTCGCGCTGGTCGAGGACAAGCGGAAGGCGTTCTTCCAGGGCATCTTCGAGCGGCTGGTCGATGCCGGGACCATCGAGGAACGGCTCTTTGCCTATGCCAGCGGTCTGGCGATCCAGCTCAATTCCGAGGACGTGATCCGGGCGCAGCGCATCGTCATCAGCGTGGTCGAGCGCATGCCCGAGCTCGGCACCCGCTTCTACGACGCGGGCGCGCGGCATTTCCTGAGCTGTCTCCAGGACTTTCTGAAGCGCGAGACCGAGGCCGGCAACCTCGCGGTCACCGATCCCGAACTCGCCGCCGCGCAGTTCGTCGAGCTTTCGACCACCGGCACGTGGCGGGCGCGGCTGTTCGGCCGCCGCGACGAGGCGCCGACCGAGGACGAGATCGCCTACGTGGCGACCGAGGCGGTGCGGGTCTTCATGGCCGCCTACCGCGCCTGAGCCTCTCAGGCCGCGGCGGCAGCGCCCGCGATCAGCAGCACGCCATGCGCCACCAGCGCAGGCTTGGCGGAGCCCTCGAGCTCGATCGTCGACTGCAACTCGATCCGGGCGCCACTGCCCTTGGCGCTCGCCCCGATCACCGCCTGCGCCAGCCGCACCCGCGAGCCCACCGGCACCGGTGCGGTGAAGCGTACCTTCTCGTAGCCGTAATTGAGCCCCGCCCCGCGGCTCTCGATCCGGAAGAGCTGGCGCTGCATCCGGGGAATCAACGACAGCAGGAACAGCCCGTGCGCGATGGTCTTGCCGTTCGGCCGCTCGCGCGCGGCCCGCGTCACATCGACGTGAATCCAGTGATCGTCGCCGGTCAGCGCGGCAAAGCCGTCGATCTGCTCCTGGGTGATCTCGAGCCACTCGGTGGCGCCCAGATTGGCGCCGGTATGGGCCGCAAAATCAATGGGTTCGTTCAGGATGAGCATGGCGGTCTCCTCTGCTGCCCGGCCCCGGCAAGCGGTGCGCCGCCTCCGGTCGGCTCCCCTCAAAGCTAATAAATCATAATTATCATTTTTAACTTGCGCAACCGCGAGCGGATCGGGATGCTTGGCGCAAGGAATATTCAGGAGGAGGTGCGCCATGGCAGCCATGCTTGGCCATATCAAGGTGCTCGATTTCAGCCGCGTCTTTGCCGGGCCATGGGCCGCACAGATGCTGGCGGATTTCGGTGCGGACGTCATCAAGGTCGAACATGTGAAGGGCGGCGACGACGTGCGTCGCATGGGCGTGCCGCATCTCGGACCCGACGGGGCGCCCACTGGCGAGACCTCGTCCTTCCTCGCGATGAACCGGGGCAAGCGCTCGCTGGCGCTGGACCTGTCGAAGCCCGAGGGGCAGGAGGTCGCGCGCCGGCTCGTGGCCGAGGCGGACGTGCTGATCGAGAACTTCAAGACCGGCACGCTGGCCCGCTTCGGACTCGATTACGACAGCGTCGCCGCGATCAACCCTCGGCTGGTCTACTGCTCGATCACCGGCTTCGGCCAGACCGGGCCGATGAAGCACCTGCCGGGCTACGACCCGATCTTCCAGGCGATGAGCGGGCTGCTCGCGATGACCGGCACCGCCGACGACGAGCCCGGTGCCGGTCCCGCGCTGGTGGGCTACTCGATCTCGGACATCACCGCCGGGCAATACGCGGTCTCCGCCATTCTCGCGGCGCTCAACCACCGCGACGCGGGCGCGGGCCAGGGCGCGGGGCAGTTCATCGACGTCGCGCTTCTCGACACGCAGATCCACGCCGCCTCGCACATGGCGATGAATTACCTCTCCTCCGGGCGGCTGCCGCGCCGCAACGGCACCGCCTCGCAGATCACCTGCCCGTGGCAGGCCTTCGACTGCGCCGACCGCCCGATCATGATCGCCATCGGCAACGACGCACAGTTCGCCCGCTTCTGCGACCACCTCGGGCTCGACGGCGTCGCCACGGATCCGCGCTTTGCCACCAACCTCGCCCGGGTCGAGAACGCCAGCGCGCTGATCCCGATGATCGCCGCGAAGCTGGCCGAGAAGACCGCCGACACCTGCTATGACGAGCTCGAGGCCATCGGCATTCCCGCCGGGCCGCTGAACAGCTTCGAGGACGTGTTCCGCATGGAGCAGGTCGCCGAACGTGGCCTCCTGCGCGAGCTGCAGCACGAGACCGCGGGCCGGGTGCGCTACGTCGCCAACCCGGTGCGCTTCTCGGGCGGCGCGCCCGAAACCACGCCACCGCCGCGCTTTGCCGAGCATACCGACGAGGTGCTGAAGGCACTGGGGCTCGAGCCCGACCAGATCGCGGCGCTGCGCCGCGCGGGGGTGGTCGCGTGATCGACGGCACCATGAACGAGGACTGGATCGAGAACGCCCGCATGATCGTCGAGAGCGCCCGTGCAGTGGTCCCGGCGGACGGCAACCTTGCCCGGGTACGCGCCGCGCGCTTCCAGGGTTGCGGCTTCGACCGCGCGGTGATGGCGCAGGCAGCCGAGCTCGGCTGGCCGCTGATGCGCGTCGCGGAGGACGCGGGCGGGCTCGGCCTTGGCCTGCGCGAGACCTGCGCGCTGGAGGTGCTGGGCGCCGGGCTGCTGCCCGAGCCGGTGCTGTCGACCATCACGGCCGCGGCGCTGCTGCAGGAGGCCCTGCCCGAAGAGGCGATGACCGGCGAGGCGGTGATCGTCACCGCCTGGCAGGACGCCACCGGCGATCAGGGCTGGCAGGGCGGCGCTTGGGACGGCACGCTGCAGGGCACCAAGGTCAACGTTCCCGGGGCCGAGGGGGCAGACCTCTTCGCCGTGCTCACCGGCGCGGGCGTGGCGATCGTGCCCCGCGATGCGCAGGGCGTGACGGTCGAAAGCGCCGAGACGCTCGACGGCTGCCGCCCCGGACGCGTGCGCCTCGACGGCCTCGCCGCAGAGATCCTCCCCTGCCCGCGGGCCGAGGCCGTGCTGCAGGACGCGCGGCTTGCTCACGCGGCCTACCTGCTCGGCCTATCGGGTCGCGCGCTGGAGATCACGCTCGACTACCTGCGGGTGCGCGAGCAGTTCGGCCGATCCATCGGCAGCTTCCAGTCGCTGCAGCACCGGGCGACCGAGATGAAGATCTCGCTCGAGCTGTCGCGCGCCGCGATCTTCGCCACCGCGCGCCGCTTCGACGCCGGGGCCGACCCGCGGGCCCGCGCGCATGGCGCCGCCCGCTGCAAGCTCCGCGCGTCAGGGCTGGCGATGCTGGTCGCCCGCGAGGCGGTGCAGATGCACGGCGCCATGGGCATCACCGACGAGGCCGACATCGGGCTCTTCGTGCGCAAGGCCATGGCCGAGGCCAACACCTATGGAAGCCCGAGAGAGCAGCGCGCGACGCTGACAGGACTGCTGGCAGAGGAGCACGCGGCATGACCGGACAGCCCGACTACAACGCCATGAGCGACGACGATTTCCGCGCCATGGTCCGAAGCTTCGTCGAGGCGAGCTACCCCGACATCCCCCGCCATTCGCTGAGCCGCCTGCACTGGCACGAGGTGAAGCCATGGTACCTGATCCTGTCGCAGAAGGGCTGGATCTGCCCGACATGGCCGCGCGAGCATGGCGGCATGGGGCTCACCGCGGGCAAGCACCTCATCATGATCGAGGAATTCGAGCGCTACGGCTGCGCGCGGGTCAACGACATCGGGCCGGTCATGCTGGGGCCGCTGCTGCTCAGGCATGGGACCGAGGAACAGAAGGCGCAGTTCCTGCCGCGCATCCTCTCGGGCGAGGACGTCTGGGCGCAGGGCTACAGCGAGCCGGGCGCGGGCTCGGACCTTGCCGCCGTGCGCTGCGAGGCGGTGCGCGACGGCGACGACTGGGTGATCAACGGCCAGAAGACCTGGTGCACGCTGGGCATGGACGCCAACTGGATCTTCATCCTCGCCCGCACCGACAAGACGGTGAAGAAGCAGGCGGGCATCAGCTTCCTGCTGGTGCCGATGGACGCGCCCGGCGTGACCATCCGCAACATCGAGAACCTCGAGCTCGAGGCCGAGTTCTGCGAAGTCTTCTTCGACGACGTGCGGGTGCCCGCCGATCACATCGTGGGCCGGGTCAACGACGGCTGGTCGGTGGCCAAGGCGCTGCTCGGCCACGAGCGCGTGTTCATCGGCGCGCCGCGGCTTTCCGCCAGCGCGCTGGCGCGGCTCGGGCACATCGCCCGCCGCGCCGGGGTCTGGGACGACCCGGTGTTCCGCGACCGCTACGTGACACTGCAATGCGACGTCATGGACCTGTCGGATCTCTTCGAGACCTACGTCGACCGGCTGCGCGACGGGCGCGAGATCGGCGCCGACGTGGCGATGCTGAAGATCTTCCAGAGCGAGCTTTTCCAGCGCATCTCGGAGCTGATGATGGAGGTCGCGGCCGAGGACTCGGGCCTGCGCGCCCCGCCCGAGGGCGACCGGCAGCTGCACGCCGCCGCAACCTGGCTCTCGGCGCGGCCGACGACGATCTTCGGCGGCTCGACAGAGATCATGCGCAACATGCTGGCCAAGGCGGTGCTCGAGCTTCCGAGCTGAGCCGCGTCACGCAAAAAGTCTAAAAGGTATAAGATTGACTTTTATACTTTTGCACGCTAGCCTGATCGAAATCCCGACGCCACCGACCAGGAGGCGGGGCGCCGGGTCGGTAATGCGAAAAGGGAGGAATGGCTTTGTTGGGATCCGCATTCATCAGGGGCACGGTCGCCGCCGTCGCCATCTTCGCCGGGCAGGCCGTCCTGGCCGACGAGGTGACGCTGCCGCGCACCATGGTCTGGACGTCCTACGACCTCGGCTCGACCGGCTACGTCGAGGCCTCGGCCATGGCCGACGCGCTCGACAAGAACTACGGCACCACCGTGCGCCTGACGCCCTCGGGCACCGGCATCGGCCGGATGCTGCCGCTCGCCAAGAAGCGCGCAACCTTCGGCTTCATGGGCAACGAGATCTTCTTCGCCTCCGAGGGCATGTTCGAATTCGCCGCCCGTGACTGGGGCCCGCAGGAGGTGCGCGTGTTGCTTGGCCGACCCGCCGCCGTCGGCCTGATCACCGGGCTCGACACCGACATCGAAAGCGTCGCGGACCTCAAGGGCCGCAAGGTGGGCTTCGTGCAGGCCAGCCCCTCGACCCTGATGAACACCGAGGCCGCGCTGGCCTTCGGCGATCTCACCGTCGACGACGTCGAGCAGGTGATCTACCCGGGCTACGGCGCCATGGTGCAGGGCTTCATCGCGGGCGAGATCGACGCCGTTCCGGTCACCCCCACGGTGTCAGCCCTGCGCGAGGCCGAAGGCGGCCGCGGCGTGCGCTGGCTCGACATGCCGGGATCGGACAGCGCCGGCTGGGACCGCGTGCGCGCCTCGGCCACGATCTTCTCGCCCACGTCGAGGCCCGTCGGCGTCAGCATCTCCGAGGACGATCCCGCCGAGCTTCTGGGCTACCGCTACCCGCAGCTCACCGCCTATGCCGACACCAGCGAGGACGAGGTCTACAACCTCGTGAAGGCGCTGGACGAGAGCTATGACCTCTTCAAGGACGCCAACGGCGTGATCGCGCGCTGGAACATGCAGGACGCGGGCAGTTCACCGGCCGGCGCGCCGTTTCACCCGGGTGCCATCAAGTACCTGCGCGAGAAGGGCGTCTGGGACGCCGAGGACGACGCCTGGAACGAGACCCGCATCGCCCGGCTCGAGGCGGTGAAGTCGGCCTGGGCCGCGGCCACCGAGAAGGCCGATGCCGAAAAGGTCTCGGACGAGGACTGGCCGGCCTTCTGGGACAGCTACCGCAGCGACGCGCTGAACTGACACGGCGGGGGGGGGCGCCCGCCCCCCCCCCCCCCCCCCCGCCCCCCGCGCCCCCCCCCCGCGCCCCCCCCCCCCCCCCCCGGCGGCCCCGCCCGCCCCCCCCCCCGCCCCCCCCCCCCCC
>NZ_JAATOS010000482.1:0-2992 GCF_011806505.1 Salipiger sp. HF18
GTTGCTCGGGCTTGGGGGCATCTACGTCAGCGAAGAGAACGGCGGCTCGGGGCTTTCGCGCCTCGACGCGACGCTGGTCTTCGAGGCGCTGAGCATGGCCTGCCCCTCGGTCGCGGCGTTCCTGTCCATCCACAACATGTGCGCGCGGATGATCGACGCCTACGGCTCGCCCGGGCTGAAGGAGCGGTTCCTGGCCCGCGCCTGTGCCATGGAGACGGTGCTGTCCTACTGCCTGACCGAGCCCGGCTCGGGTTCGGACGCCGCGGCGCTCAGGACCCGGGCCGAACCCGCCGGCAACGGCTGGGCGCTCAACGGCGCCTTCGTGATCGAGGACGGCACCGAGGGGCTCTCCTTCGGCGGACTCGAGCAGAAGATGGGCTGGAAGGCGCAGCCCACCCGTCAGGTGCAGATGGACGGCTGCGTCATCCCCGCCGCCAACCTGCTGGGCGAGGAGGGCAAGGGCTTCCGCTACGCCATGGCCGGGCTCGACGGCGGCCGGCTCAACATCTCGGCCTGCTCGCTCGGGGCGGCGCAGGCGGCGCTGGACGCCACGCTGCGCTACATGGCCGAGCGCCGCGCCTTCGGCCAGAGCATCGACCAGTTCCAGGCGCTGCAGTTCCGCCTTGCCGACATGGAGATCGAGCTTCAGGCCGCCCGCACCTTCCTGCGCCAGGCGGCGTGGAAGCTCGACCAGGGCGCGCCGGATGCCACCAAGTTCTGCGCCATGGCCAAGAAATTCGTCACCGAGGCGGGCTCGAAGGTGGCCGACCAGTGCCTGCAGCTGCACGGCGGCTACGGCTATCTCGCGGATTACGGCATCGAGAAGATTGTCCGTGACCTGCGCGTGCACCAGATCCTCGAGGGCACCAACGAGATCATGCGGCTGATCGTGGCGCGCGGGCTGGTGTCCGCGTGACCGAAGCGACCGCCGCGAGCATTGCAAGGACCCCGACCATGACCGACACCGTCATCCGCCGCACCGGCCGCGCCGGCCATGTCACCCTGTCCCGCCCCAAGGCGCTGAACGCGCTGAACTATGCCATGTGCCTCGAGATCGAAGCCGCGCTCGACGCCTGGCGCGCCGATCCCGAGGTGGCGCTCGTGATGATCGACGGCGCCGGCGACAAGGCCTTTTGCGCCGGCGGCGACATAGCCGAGATCTACCACCAGGGCCGCGCCGACGATTATGCCACCGGGCGGGCGTTCTGGCGCGACGAGTACCGGCTGAACGCCAAGCTCGCCGAGTACCCCAAGCCGGTGATCAGCTTCCTGCACGGCTTCGTGATGGGCGGCGGCGTCGGGCTTGGCGGGCACGTGGGCGAGCGGGTGGTCTGCGAGAGCTCGCAGATCGCCATGCCGGAATGCGGCATCGGCTTCGTGCCGGACGTGGGCGGCTCGCTGCTGCTGGCGCGCGCCCCGGGGCGGCTGGGGGAATACCTCGGGCTCACCGCCGCGCGCATGGGTCCGGGCGACGCCATCCACGCGGGCTTCGCCGACCATTTCGTGCCCGAGGCCGACTGGCCCGCGCTGAAGGAACGGCTGGCGGCGACCGGCGATGTCGCGGCGCTGTCCGAGGCGGCCTCCGCGCCCCCGGCAAGCCCCATGGCCTCGGCGCAGGACGAGATCGACGTGCTCTTCGGCGCAGACAGCGTTGCGGGCATCCGCACAGCGCTCGAGGGTGCCAAGGGCCCCATCGGCGAGGCCGCCCGCAAGGCGGTGGGGTGCAATTCGCCGCTGTCGATGGCGGTGACGCTCGAGATGCTGCGCCGGCTGCGCGCCGGCGATGGCGACATCCGCGCGGCGCTGCGGCAGGAATACCGGGTCTCGCACCGCATCGTCGAAGAGGGCGATTTCGTCGAGGGCGTGCGCGCGCAGATCATCGACAAGGACCGCACTCCGCACTGGCGCCTCGCCGCTGACGAGGTCACTCCGGCGCAGGTCGAGGCGATGCTGGCACCGCTGGGCGAGGACGAACTGGCGCTCTGAACGGGGCGCCCGGGGCGCATGCGACAAAGGTTTATGGTTCAGGTCCGTCCCGAAACGCGCTAGAAGCGCTGGAAAAGGATGGAACTCATGGTCACGCTCGACATCTTCTCCGACCCGATCTGCCCCTGGTGCTATATCGGCAAGAGCTACCTCGACCGCGCGTTGCAGGACGCGCCAGACCATCCGTTCACGATCCGCTGGCGGCCCTTCATGCTGAACCCGGACATGCCCGCGGAGGGCATGGACCGGCGCGCCTATCTCGAGACCAAGTTCGGCGGCAAGGACGGAGCGGTGAAGGCCTATATGCCCGTCTTCGAACACGCCCGCGACGCCGGGCTGACCATCAACCTCGACGCCATCGAGCGGACGCCCTCGACCCTCGACGCCCACCGGCTGATCCACTGGGCGGGGATCGAAGGGGTGCAGACCGCCGTAGTCTCGGCGCTCTTCACCGCCTATTTCGTCGAGAGCCGCGACATCGGCAACCGCGAGGTTCTGGGCGACATCGCCGATGCCTGCGGGCTCGACGCGAGCCTGATCCTGCGGCTTCTGGCCTCCGAGGCCGACCGGCGCGAGATTGTCGAGATGGACGCCACGGCGCGCGGCATGGGGGTAACCTCGGTGCCGACCTTCGTGGTCGCGGGCCAGCACGCGGTGCCCGGCGCCCAGCCGGCCGAGCTCTGGTCGCGGGTGATTGCCGAGCTCAAGGACGGCGGGGCCCGCGC
Source organism: Salipiger sp. HF18 (assembly GCF_011806505.1). NCBI lineage: Bacteria > Pseudomonadati > Pseudomonadota > Alphaproteobacteria > Rhodobacterales > Roseobacteraceae > Salipiger > Salipiger sp. HF18. Next base: position 2,712 of record NZ_JAATOS010000482.1, read on the forward strand.
GGCCCTGGCCTGATCTCGACACCCCTCCCCGCGCCCCCGGCGGGGCCTGATCTGCGCGCATAGCGGAATTGCATGCTGCGAGCACCGAATGGCTGTTGTCAGGCCGGGCGCCGATCCGATAGCCCGATGGCAACGCCATTTCGCCCCGCGCGCAGCCTTCGTCCTGCCGGCGGACCGATCACCAAGGATCCGACTTTCCATGCGCCCTGATACTGTCCCCGGACGCCCCGAGTTCATCGCCATGCTGGCGATGCTCTTTGCAACCATCGCCTTCTCGATCG
>NZ_JAATOS010000483.1:0-2992 GCF_011806505.1 Salipiger sp. HF18
AAAGGCGCGCGGCATTCGGCTGCTGAGCCTCGTGCGCCGGGACGCGGCAGCGGACGAGCTGCGTGCGGCGGGCATCGAGAACGTGCTCTCGACCGAGGCGCCCGACTGGAAGGCGCAGGCGAAGACGCTGATCGGGGAGGCCGGGGCGGTCTCGGCCATTGACTCCGTCGGCGGGGAATTCGGGATGGATCTGGTGGACCTGCTCGGCGTGGATGGCGAGCTCGTGGTCTTCGGCACCGCGACCGGGGCGCCACTGCAGCTTTCGACCGGCGATCTGATCACCAAGCATGTGACCGTGAAGGGCTTCTGGGGCGCGAAGGTGAGCCAGGAGATGGCGACCGACACCCGCATGGCGCTGTTAGGCGAGCTGCTGGGGCTGGCCACGAAGGGCGCGCTGCCGCTCGACAGCGGCGGTGTCTTCGCGCTGGCGGAGTGCCGCGAGGCGATGACCGCGGCGCTCACCCCGGGCCGCTCCGGCAAGATCCTGCTGCGTCCCTGACGGCCTTCGGCAGATCCCGAAATACACAGCGCCGCCCCCAAGCAGGGCGGCGCTTTCACATAAGACCCGGCGGCTCCACCCGCCCCATCTTGTAGCGCGGAGGACTCTGGCATCGGCACGAACCTCGCACCGACAGACCGCATCGCCGCGACGAGGTCAGTCCTGCCAGTTGTTCAGCCCGGGGAAGTCGACGTTCTGCTGCTTGCGCAGCTGTTCCTTGCGCTGGGCGCGGTGCTCGAAGTACTCGAACGCGCCTCCGACAAGGACGACGAGAGCAAGGGCACTGAGATACATTTCCAAATTTCGTACTCCTTAATTCAAACACTGAGGATTGCCGGAAATACGGCGGGGGGGGCCCCAAATGCGCTGCTTCAGTTTCCTGGAGCATCCCCATGGTGATCCAACTCGCGGCGAGAGACAATTTCTACCGCCCGTGATGGCGGCGAAAACACATAGAGATCCATCTATCCGTCGCGTGGGAGACTCTCGATCAACCATCGCGCGCAATCGTTTGACAGGGATACAAGCCCTCGCTGAGAGATGGGAGCGCGGAGCGCGACCCCATCGCAGGCCGATTCGCGCCGCGTTGCGAGGCTGCCTCGAAATTTCAAGGGTCTTACTGTCACCCTAGCAACCGGAGGGGTGAACCGGAGGGAGTTTCGGGATCTTTCGGATGCAGCAGGCCCACCCAGCGGGATAGGCCCAAGCGCGACGCAGTTTTGAAATGTCCGAATCTCGACAGCGATCAGCGCGCCCGCCTACCGCTTCTGGCGCGCCATCTCTCGGGCGGCGACGACGCCGATCGGCAGCCCGCAGAGCAGGAACGTCCCCGCCCCGAGCGCCGCGTGCGAGAGCGCGCCGAGGATGCCGCCGACGACAAAGGCCGCGATGGTGGTACCATGGAGCGCCAGCTGCGCCCGGTGCCGCTCGGCGCCATTGCGGCCCACCCAGAGCCCGGCAAGCGCGAGCCCCACGTCCGTGGCCATGCCCGAAACGTGGGTGGTGCGGACCCGCGCGCTCGAGATCCGCGTGGTCACGGCGTTCTGCAGCCCGAGCGTGAAGCCCAGCACGCCGATCAGCGCCACGCCGTCGATCAGCCCGGGAGCGTAGAGGCCGATGCCGCCGAGCGCGAGCAGGATCGCCGCCTCGACCTCGATCAGCACCGCGTAGATACCGCGACGATTGCGCCCGCGCGCCCACTCTATCGCAAGGCCGGCGAGCAGGGCGCCGCTCACGAAGAGCGCCACCACCAGCGCGAAGAGCAGCGCCACGCCCCAGGCGCCCGAGGCGATCTTGTCGGCCATAGCCGAGACATTGCCGGTCATATTGGCCGAGAACAGCCCCGCGACCTCGAATCCGGTCGCGTTCAGCGCCCCGGCCACCAGCGACAGCAGCGCGGCGAGGCCAAGGTCGATGGACTGGTTGCGGTCGTTCCCTTCTCGAAACAGCACGGGCAGCTCTCCCTCACGGCAGGTTCTGCCCCAGTGATCGGCTTTCAGCGCGCGGGAGACAAGCGCCCGATGCGGAACGATTCCGGATGGACACACGGGAAGACAGGGCGCGGACAGTGTCCGCCCCCTGCCAACCACCCCGGAGACCATTTACCAAAACCCCGGCGCAACCCGCCGGAAGACGCAGAACGCAAACCTGACACTCGCAAACACCTGCGCCGTACACACCGCCCGGGACCGTGGGTCCGGGCATTCCGTCTCGTCACATGCGCCGGCGAAACGGGCGGCCGGCGCGGCGGGACGGGTCGTTCACTTGATGGACCTGGATCAGTCCAGAGGCCTTGCCCGCGGCGCCCGGGTACGTCCGGAAGAGGCGCGGGCTCGGCGACCACGTCAGGCGGTTCAGCCGTTCAGCCCGGGGAATTCCGCGAGCCGGGCGTCCCGGTCGTTGCTGCGACGGGCGGAGACGCCCTCGCAAAGTTCGATCACGCAACCAACGGCGACGATGACGATCACTGCACCAATATACATTTCCAAGTCCTCCAAATTCTTCAGAGTGCCCTTCGGGGCGGTCTGCGGCAGATCGACGAAAGCGGGGTCTGCAACGGCAGTTCTGTGCCTATCGCGGATCCTCTTGCCGAGATGATGGCCGAATTGCGGCAACCTCGCCTTACTTCGTCGTCCTTGCTGTTGAGACCAATATGCCCCGCCGCCGCGCCCGAGGGTATCGGGCCTCGGGATGGCGAAGCGACGCCAAGGGGGCGGCTCCTACCCCTTCGGATAGGGATGCGCTCCGCGCGGGGCGATGTCGTGGCCCTCGCGCCGCTCGGGAGCGGCATCGCCAGTGCTCTCGCGGGGGTTTTGTAAGGAAGACTCGTCTTGGTGAAGGGAAGGCTCGACCGGAACAGGATTGTCCGAGCGGTAAAACGTTTCACGGGCGATTCGTGGGCGGGTGCGACATCTCGCCGGTCTCGCGGAGGCGAATGCGGACAAATCTCGCAAGCCGTTGACAGCTCTCAGATCGCGCCTTGCGCCTCCGCTT
>NZ_JAATOS010000484.1:0-2980 GCF_011806505.1 Salipiger sp. HF18
CCAAGGGGGATCCCGCGCGAGAAGCGCTGCTCGAACAGCTCCTTGTTGCGCGCCACCTGCACGACCATCGAATCCGACAGCGCGTTCACCACCGAGGCGCCGACCCCGTGCAGGCCGCCCGAGGTCTCGTAGGCCTTGCCCGAGAACTTGCCGCCCGCGTGCAGGGTGCAGAGGATGACCTCGAGCGCGGACTTGCCGGGGAACTTGGGGTGGGGGTCGATCGGGATGCCGCGGCCGTTGTCACGGATGGTGAGGGCGTAATCCTCGTGCAGCTCGACCTCGATGCGGTTGGCATGTCCCGCCACCGCCTCGTCCATGGAGTTGTCGAGCACCTCCGCCACGAGGTGGTGCAGGGCACGCTCGTCGGTGCCGCCGATATACATGCCCGGACGCTTGCGCACCGGTTCGAGCCCTTCCAGCACCTCGATGGAGGACGCATCGTAGGTCGTGGTCTCGGTTGCCGCGAGGAGATCGTCTGCCATGGTCCGCTGCTCGTTTGGTTCGTTGATTGGCAGGCAGTATGTCAGAGCAGGGCGGGCTGGAAAAGGCCGGAACCCCGCACGACCCCATGATGGTGGGGAGAATGCTGTGGATTATGCCGGATCTTGTGGCGCAAGCACCGACCAGTGCTCTCCCATGGCCACGATGCAGGAGGTGCCGGAGGCGTAGGCGATGACCATGGTCCAGTCGCCGTCGGGCGAGGTCCAGAGCTCGACGACCTCTTCGGGGCTGCGCAGCCCGGTCGAGCTCAGCGTCGCGCCCTGGCGGCGGGTCATGCGTTCGGTCATGCGCGCGCCCGGCTCGCAGATCACGTCGGCAATGGGCGAGGCCGCCTGCACCGGGGCGGCGAGGGCCAGGGTCATCGCGAGGGGAATCAGGAAGAGGGGCCGCATGCACCAAAGTGTAACGGCGTCATGACGATCTGCAAAAGCAATCCGCTAGGCCGCGCCCGGCGGTGAGGCCGGGCGCGACGGTGCTCGATCCGCGGTCGGATCAGAAGCGGTAGTTGATGCCCACGGTGGCGGTGGTCGCGTCGACTTCGAGGTCGTCGTCGTCGAAGTCGCTGAACTCGTTGTAGTTCACTTCACCGTTCAGGGTCACGTTGTCCGAGACGAAGGTCTCGACGCCGGCACCCACGTAGTAGCCGCCCGAGCTGCCCGCATCGAGGCTGCCGCCGTCGGTGGTGGCGTGGGCATAGCCGCCGGTGCCGTAGACCATGGTGCGGCCGAGGTCGTAGCCCACGCGGCCGCCGACCTTGGCGATGCCGTCGAGGTCGCCCGCGTCACCGAGATCGATGTCGGTCGCGTCGTACTGCACGCCGGCACCGGCGACCCAGTTGCCGAAGTCGTGGTCATAGAAGGCGCGCAGGCCGTAGACCATGCCGTCCTCGGAATCGTCGCCCGCACCGTCGGTGTCGACGCTGCCATACCCCAGCTGGGCACCGACCGACGGGCCGGTCCAGTCACCGGTGACCGGCGAGGCTACGGGGGCGAGCGGAGCCACGGGCGCGGGCTCGACCGGCGTCGGCTCCAGCGAGCCTGCCAGGGCGGGCGTGGCGAGGAAGGGCACGAGGATAAGAGATTTGAGAGTCATGTGTCTGCTCCTTTGTCGTTCTGTCTGGCCCACGGTCGGGGCCGGCGACTGGGGAGATAACGACGAGCCGGGCGTCCGGCTCCACACGAAGCGCTCACATCATTTTGCTGTTGCGGAACCGGGACAGATTTGCGGCTTTCCCGGCCTCTGCGCCAAGAACAGCCGCCACGTGAGCGTCATCCGGCAGGGTTTGGCCGACCTGACGCCACGTCAATGGAACCACCTCGGGCCGGGCTGACGCGCGCTCCGGGGTGTCTCGGGCGCGCGAGGGCCGCGAAAGGGCGTTGCCGGATGCCGAGCATCTTCGTCGCGCGGGCCAGATTCGCGAGCGGGGCGTCTTGATCGCCCGCGTTGTGCTGCGCCTCTCCGGGGGTACGTCCTGCGCGCACCGTGGTGAGGTCGGCGTCCGAGAGCGAGGTGCCCGCGTCGATCTTCTGCATGTCGGCGGGACAGTGGAAGGCAAAGGCCGGGGCCGCTGCGAGACAGAGCGCGGCTGCCACTGCGCGACGGATCATGGATGAGCCCTCCTTGTGTGGGGCGCCAAGGATCGCACGGACCGCGATCGCCCGGCGTGGAAACAAAAGCCGCGATTTCCCGCCGGATGCGGGGGACGGGGGCGGCGGCGATCCGCGGGTCAAATTCGCTGCGCGGAGCGTTGCCACCGGAAAATCCCCGTTCCGGCAGGAGTTCGCTGCCCTGCGGCAAGAACGCCGGATACCCTTTGATGCGTAGGGGGACGGTGCATAGCTCTGGGTCGAAGGCACGGGATGCCCCCGTGTCGGAAGATCAGAACCTCCGAAAGGAAACAGCATGAAACGCAACGGTATCCTGCTCAAGTCCACGGTCATCGCAGCCCTGATCGCCGCTCCGGTGGCGCCGGTACTGGCCCAGACGGCCCCCGAGACCGCGACGGAGACCGCGCCCGGGGCGGCTCCGATGCAGGCCGCGCCCGAGGCGCCCGCGGCGGACTTCAGCGAAGCCCAGCTCACGTCCTTCATCGACGCCGCGATGCAGGTGCAGGACGTGCAGGAGGACTACGCCGCCCGCATCGACGGCACCGCAGAGCCCGAAGGCAAGCAGGCGCTGGTGCAGGAAGCCCAGCAGGAGATGGCCTCAGCGGTCGAGGAGACCGAGGGCATGGACGTGCAGACCTACAACCAGATCAGCGCCGCGGCCCAGGCCGATCCGGAGCTGAACGAACGCCTGCTCGCGATGCTGCAGACCAAGCAGCAGGACGGCGCAGGGGCCACGATGACGGAGTGACCCCTGTCTCCCTCATCGTGCAAGGCCGCCCTTCGGGGCGGCCTTTTTCGTTGGGACGGTCAATAGAGCGAGTTGGGAGAGATCTCGGTCGGGAGGAAGACCACGCGCCCGATAGTACGGTTCG
>NZ_JAATOS010000485.1:0-2975 GCF_011806505.1 Salipiger sp. HF18
AATGTCGAGGAGCAGGTCGACGACTGGGGTATCGAGGTGACGAGGGCCGAGATCCTCGACGTGAACCTCGACCAGGCGACACGCGACGCGATGCTGCAGCAGCTCAACGCCGAGCGCGCGCGCCGGGCGCAGGTCACCGAGGCCGAGGGCAAGAAGCGCGCGGTCGAACTGGCCGCCGATGCCGAGCTCTACGCCGCCGAGCAGGTTGCCAAGGCCCGCCGCATTGCCGCAGACGCCGAGGCCTATGCTACGCAGGTGGTTGCAAAGGCCATCGCCGATCACGGCCTGTCGGCGGCGCAGTATCAGGTCGCGCTGAAGCAGGTGGAGGCGCTGACCGCGCTCGGCAAGGGCGAGGGCAAGCAGACCATCGTGGTCCCGGCCGATGCGCTCGACGCGTTCCGCAACGCGTTCGGCATGCTGAAGGGGCGCAGCGAATGATCTACCTCTGGTGGGTCTGGATGGCGGCGGCGGTGCTGCTTCTGGTTCTCGAGATGCTGGCGCCGGGGTTCATCTTCCTCGGCTTCGCGGTGGGCGCGGCGGCGGTCGGGCTCTGGCTGCTGGCGGGCTACGCCGTGGCCTGGCCGTGGCTGGTGCTTGTCTTCGCGATGGTGTCGCTGGTGGCGTGGATCGTGCTGCGCCAGCTCGTCGGTGTCCGCAAGGGGCAGGTCAAGCTCTGGGATCGCGACATCAACGAGGACTGACCGGCCCGCCCGGGTCGCCTCGGGGCAGGCCGTCGTTCCGGGGAGCCGGTCAGAGCCGGAACAGCCCCAGCGCCTCCATCACCTCCTGTTTCGTGGCATCGGTGAGATCCCGCGCCGCGCCGGTGCCCTCGGCGACGATGCGCAGCACCTCGCCCGGGTCGGCGGCGTAGTCTGCCCGCCGGGCGCGGATCGGGGCGAGAAGTTCCTGCAGGACTTCTTCGAGCCGGCGTTTCACCACGGAATCGCCGAGCCCGCCGCGCCTGTAGCGGTCCTTGAGCCGCGCCACCTCGTCGCGGTCCGGGTCGAAGGCGTCGAGATAGGTGAAGACCACGTTGCCCTCGACGCTGCCCGGATCCTCGATCCGCAGGTGGTCGGGGTCGGTGAACATGGCGCGCACGGCGGCGCGAATCTCGTCCGGCCCGGCAGAGAGCGCGATGGCGTTGCCGCCTGACTTGCTCATCTTGGCCCTGCCGTCGATGCCCGGCAGGCGCCCGGCCTCGGGGATCAGCGCCTGCGCCTCGGGCAGCACCTCGCGCCCGGCGCTGGCGTTGATGCGGCGGACGATCTCGTTGCACTGCTCGATCAGCGGCGCCTGATCCTCGCCCACCGGCACGACGGTGGCCTTGAAGGCGGTGATGTCGGCGGCCTGCGCGGCGGGGTAGCAGAGGAAGCCCGCCGGGATATGGCGCCCGAAGCCGCGGGCGCGGATCTCGTCCTTGATGGTCGGGTTGCGCTCGAGCCGGGCGACGGTGACGAAGTTGAGATAGAGCATCGACAGTTCGGCCAGCGCGGGCAGATGCGACTGCAGGCAGATCGTGGTCTTCGCCGGGTCGATGCCCACCGCGAGATAGTCGAAGGCCACCTCAAGCACGTTGCGGCGCACCTTGCCGATGTCGTCGGCGTTGTCGGTCAGCGCCTGGGTGTCGGCAAGCAGCAGGAACTGCCGGTGGCTGTCCTGCAACGCCAGCCGGTTCTTCAGGGAACCGGCGTAATGGCCGATGTGCAGCGGGCCGGTGGTGCGGTCGCCGGTGAGGATGACGGGTCTGGACATGTTGGGTCTCCGTTGTGGGGGAACGGGACGCCGCATGGGGGGAGGGGATATGAAAAAGGCCGCCCGGATGCGGCGGCCCTGTGTCGTGCATGATCGCGCTGGCCGCCCTGTCAGGAGGGCTGCCACCAGAAGCGGATATGGGTCGTCGCGCGGGTCATGCGGGTTCGGTAGACCGAACGGGGCCCGCGCGCAAGCGGCGATCAGCCCCGGTTCGGGCGCTGTGCCTGCGGTGAGGCCAGCTCGCGCTGGATCGAGAGCGCCGCGTCGCGCGGGCTTTCCGAGCGCCAGACCGGACGGCCCACCACGATGTGGTCGGCCCCGGCGGCGACGGCGTTGGCGGGCGTCGCAATGCGCTTCTGGTCGTCGTCGGCGCTGCCTGCGGGGCGCACGCCGGGGGTCACGATGAGCCGGCCCTCGGCTTCGGGCAGGGCGCGGATGCGCGCGGCCTCGTTCGGCGAGGCGATGATGCCGTCGGCCCCGGCCTCGAAGGCGCGGGCGGCGCGCTCGACCACCAGGTCCGCCACCTCGCCCGTCTGGATCATGCTGGCATCGAGGTCGGCGCGGTCGAGCGAGGTCAGGATGGTCACCGCGAGGATTTTGAGATCCTTGCCGGCGGCGCCTTCTTTGGCGGCGCGGACCACGTGCGGGTCACCGTGCACCGTGAGGAAGTCGAGATCGAACTGCGCCAGCCCGCGTACCGCGTTCTCGACCGTCTGACCGATGTCGAAGAGCTTCATGTCGAGGAAGATGCGCTTGCCGTGCTCCTGCTTGAGCTCGTTGGCGAGCGCCAGACCGCCGCCGGTCAGCATCCCGAGGCCGATCTTGTAGAAGGACACGGCATCGCCGATCTGGTCGGTGAGCTTCAGCGCCTCCAGCGCGTTCGGCACGTCTAGGGCAACGATCAGGCGGTCGTCGGTCATCGGGCGCTCCTGCTGTCTTGGGATCGTCCCCTCATGCGGCGCAGGGGCGCTGCCGTCAAGCCCGGCGGGGGCGGGCGCGCCTGCTAGCCTGGCGGATGACCCATGCGCAGGCCGGTCAGCACGCCTTCGTCGAAGGACAGCTCTTCCTGGCCGGTGCGGTATTCCGGCATCCGCATCACCCGGTCAATGGCCCGCGCGAGGATGCGCCGGGGCAGGGCGATGCGCCATGGCGAGACCCGGGGCGGGGCCAGCAGCGCGATCTCGATCCGGCCGTTCGCGGCGATGAGCGAGACCGTTCCCGGT
>NZ_JAATOS010000486.1:0-2966 GCF_011806505.1 Salipiger sp. HF18
CGCCATTCTGGTGGGCACCACCCTCGTCGCGCTGTCGATCCAGTTCCTGCGGGCCTCCGAGCTCTTCACCGGCCAGATCGCAGGCCTGTCGCTGGTGCTGTCCTACCCCACCGGCCTGCCCTTCGGCGCGATCTTCTTCGTGCTCAACCTGCCCTTCTACCTGCTGGCGATCCGGCAGCTCGGGTGGCGCTTCACCATCAAGAGCTTCCTTGCGGTGGCGCTGATGTCGACCATCGCCGAGAGCCTGCCGCTGGTGCTGACCATAAACCACCTGCACCCGGCGCTCGGGGCGACGCTGTCGGGGATCCTCGCGGGGGTCGGGCTGCTGATGCTGTTCCGGCACGGCGCGACACTGGGCGGGGTCGGCGTTGTGGCGCTCTGGGCGCAGGACACCAAGGGCATCAAGGCCGGTCACGTGCAGCTTGGTTTCGACCTCTGCGTCTTCGCGCTGGCGTTCTTCCTGTTCGACTGGCAGCGGGTGCTGTGGTCGCTGCTCGGCGCCGTGGTGCTGAACCTCATCATCACCGTCAACCACCGGCGCGACCGCTACATCGCCCGCTCCTGAGCGCGCCCCCGGGCCTCAGTTCGCTGCCGCTAGATGCCCGCCCTGCCGCGCCGCCTCAAACTCCTCGGGGTCGAGCAGCCCGTCGCCGTCGCGGTCGAGGAACATGAACCCGTCGGTCGAGACCTCGGGCCAGACCGCCTGGATCTCGAACAGCGTAAGCACGCCGTCACCGTTGATGTCCACACTGTCCTGCGCGGCGGCGGCGCCGGCGAACGTTGCGAACAGGATCAGGGTCAGGGTCTTTCTTGTCATGCAGGTGGTCTCCGGCAAGATGGGCCATCCGGGCAAGCCCTGCCCCATTAGGCCAAGCCTCGGGGCGCCCGTCCACGCCCGCCCGAGAGGCGCGCGGCGGGGCGCCGAAATCGTCGAAGTGCATGGGCGACACCCCGCGCAACCTGAGCGTTTGCCAGAGGGGTCGGCGGAAATCCCCGCCCCGAAACCCCGCAACTGCCGCAAAACCCGGCACACCCTCACGCGCAAGACAAAGGGCGCGCCGCAACCGCGACGCGCCCCGATCCGGCCCCGGGCTCAGCCCGGCGCCTGGAAGTCGTGAACCCTCAGAGCGAGGCTTCGTAGATCTTGCCAATGTTGCTGCCGAGCAGCGCGTTGAAGTCGTCGTCCGACTGCTTCTTCGACAAGCCCTCGGCCAGCGCGCGGCTGAAGGAGGCGATCATCTTCGGCTGACGGGCGAGCTTTTCGCAGGCGTCGTCGGTGGTGTAGCCACCGGAAAGCGCCACGACACGCACCACGCGCGGATGGTCGGCGAGATCGTCGTAGAGACCGTCGACGGTCGGAATGGTGAGCTTCAGCATGACGTCGATGCCTTCGGGCAGCGCGTCGAGCTGGGCCTTGATCGCGTCCTTGAGGAGCGACTCGGCAGCTTCCTTGGTCGGCGAGTTGATGTCGACCTCGGGCTCGATGATCGGCACCAGACCCGCGGCGACGACGGTCTTGCCGACCTCGAACTGCTGGTCGACGACGGCCTTGATGCCCTCGGCGTTGGCGGCATGGATCACCGAACGCTCCTTGGTGCCGAAGATGCCGAAGGTTTCCTTGGCTTCCTTCAGCAGCTCCTCGAGGCCGGGCATCGGCTTCATCAGCTGCACGTCGTTGGCCTTGTCCTCGAGACCCTTGTCGATCTTCAGGAAGGGCACGACGCCGCGCTTTTCCCAGAGGTACTGGGCGGTGGGGAGACCGTCGATCTCGCTGCGCATGGTGCGTTCGAACAGGATCGCGCCAAGCACCTTGGAATCGGTGAACGCAGGCGAGGTGATGATGCGCGAGCGCATCTTGTGGATCTCGCCGTACATCTCGGCTTCGCCGTTGTATTCGTCTTCTTCGACGCCGTATTGCTTCAGCGCCTTGGGGGTAGATCCGCCAGACTGATCAAGCGCTGCAATGAAGCCATTGCCGGTCGCCATCTTCTTCTTCTGGTCTTCGAAAACGGTCATGAGGAACCTCTCTCCCATGCTGGAAATGCCTGTTGCGAAAGGCATAGACCAAGGTTTCGGGAATGGGTAGGTGGTGCCGCCGGGTTTAACGCTAACGTCACGCGTTACCGCTTATCGACGCGCAGATGTATGCCGTCCCGGGCGCGCACCGTGAGAAAGGCGACGGGCTCGGGCACCCTGCCCTCGACCGGCGACAGCCTGAGGTCGCGCAGGATCAGCGAGAGCATCAGCACCCCCTCGACCATCGCGAAGCCCGCGCCGGTGCAGACCCGCGGCCCGGCCGAGAACGGCATGTAGGCCTCGCGCGGGCACTGGCGTCCGTTCCCGGTGCCCCAGCGCGCCGGGTCGAAGCCGTGCGGGTTCTCCCACAACCGCTCGTGGCGGTGCTGGTGCCACGGGCTCAGCACCACCTGCGAGCCCGGCTTCAGCGCGCGGTCGCGGAAGCGCTCGGGGCGGCTGGTCTCGCGCACCATCATCGGCACCGGCGGGTAAAGCCGCAGCGTCTCGCGGAAGACATCGCGCGAGATCCTGAGCCGCGCCATGTCGGAAAACGCGGGGACCTCGCCCAGCACCTGCGCCTCTTCCGCCAGCCGCGCCTGCCAGTCGGGATGCGTCGCCGCGAGGTAGAATGCCCAGGCCAGCGCCGAGGCGCTGGTCTCGTGCCCGGCGAGGAAGAAGATCGCCACCTGGTCGACTATCTCCTCGGTCGAGAAGGTCTCGCCGGTTTCGGGGTCGCGGGTGGTCATGATCTTGGTGGCAAGATCGTCCGGCGCGGTGCCGGCGCGGATCTCGGCCATGCGGCGTTCGGTCAGCTCGGTGATCAGCGCCCGGATGCGCCGCGCGGCGGCCCGCGTGCCGGGCCGGTGGAAACGCGGCAGCCAGCGCGGCAGCGGCACGAAGGCCGCGAGGTTGAGGATCGGCTGGGTACGCTGGTAGGCGCGGAACTCGTG
>NZ_JAATOS010000487.1:0-2964 GCF_011806505.1 Salipiger sp. HF18
CCCAACTGCTCATGCTTAACAGCTATCATTTTGGATTCATGTAGTGAATCCCTTGCCCGATTTGTGCAACAACGCCTCATCGCGACCATCGCCCGCCTGCGGACCCGCGCGCAATGATCCGGACCGACTAGACCATGGCAGACGCCAGCACGATCCACGCCCTGCCCTTCGCCGACCTGATGAACCGTGCCCAAAACCTGCACCGCGCGCATTTCGACCCCACTGCGATCGAGACGGCGAGCCTGCTCAGCATCAAGACCGGCGGCTGCCCGGAAGATTGCGGCTATTGCTCGCAATCCGCCCATCACGACACCGGGGTGAAGGCCACCAAGCTGATGGGAACAGAGGAAGTTCTGGCCGCCGCCAAGCGTGCCAAGGCCTCAGGAGCGCGGCGCTTCTGCATGGGCGATGCCGGGCGCAGCCCCAGGGACCGCGACATGAACAAGCTCTGCGACATGGTGTAGGACGTGGCCGAACTGGGGCTGAAAACCTGCATGACGCCAGGTCATGTTGACAAAAGGCGAAGCCAGAGGCGGATAGACGTGATGTCGATGAAGCCCAGAAAGAACTCAGCGGTTTTGTCGTAGCGTGTGGCGACCCGGCGTGCGTTTTTCAACTTGTTGAAGCAACGTTCGACGAGGTTGCGCAATGAATACAGCGAATGATCGACACCGACGCGCATCTTGCGTGATTTGCGCATGGGAATTTGGGTGAGCACGTCTCGTGCCTCCATCTTTTTCTGAATGTTGTCAGAGTCATAGCCTCTGTCTGCCAAGAGGACGCTCGGCTCTGGCGGGTTGTCGGCCATGACGAGGTCGAACCCCCGATAATCGGATGTCTGTCCCGGCATGATCTCAGTCCTCATGGGCAGGCCTGCTGCATTGACGCGGACGTGGATCTTGGTCGTGAAGTGGAAGATGGTCCAGAAAACAGTCCAGTGGACTGTTTTCCCATCGGACGCTCTTGAGCGGCCAGAACCCTGTCGTGGTGTCCCCCTATTGCGCCCGCTGCCTGATGACGGGCGCGAACCACGGTGCTGTCGACCATTTGGAGGAAATCCGGCACTGCCCCGCTTTGGTTCAGGGCGTCCATGACGTCTTCCAAAAGACCTGCCCGCGTCCAGCGTCGGAACTGCCGGTAGACGCTCGACCATTTGCCAAACTCCTCAGGCAGGTCGCGCCATGGGGCACCGGTGCGAGCGATCCAGAAAACCCCACCAAGAACTAGGCGGTGGTTGGTCGGCTTGCGCCCGTTCGGCGCACGGACGGCCAGGATAATCCGTTCAAAGAACGCCCACTCCTCGTCGGACATCAGGTCTCGTGCCAAGCTGCTCTCCATCGCAGATAGCAGCTTGAATCATGCCCACACCGCGATGTGAAACCTGTTTGTCAACATGACCTAGGCGTATGGGACCCGCAACAAATGAAAGTTTGGTGCTTGGTACAGATGCAGATTGCCTTGTTAATTGATTTCATAGTGCAAATTAAGAATGAACCGTCCAATCCATCGCTGGATGAACGGCAACCGCGCGGCAAACTCGGCAGCGCCGGGGCAACCTGACTAGCGAGCCCAAATCGTGGAATTTCGAGGTTAGTGGCGCACCCATCAGGATTCGAACCTGAGGCCTTCGCCTTCGGAGGGCGACGCTCTATCCAGCTGAGCTATGGGTGCGCAGTAGAACCGTTAGGCCCTGACTGCTTACGCAGTGCTTACGCGACTTCTCAAGCCTTTAAATCGAAAAACGATCTGCTCGGCAAGAGCTTGGTATCACGTCTCTTTCTTAGTCCTCGTCATCGCGGCAGCCCCTTGACATCAGCCTTCGGAGGGCAGCGCTCTATCCAGCTGAGCTACGGGTGCCTGCGCTTGGGGGTGATACGGCAAAGCGGCGGCGCCCGCAATCGGGAAATTTCGTCGGCGAGGCATTCGCTTGTCATGGCCTCTGGCGAGCCGCGCGCCCTGCCCCGGAGCCGCCTTGCGGGGCCTGACCCACGGACGCCAAGCCAAGCGCAGCCAGAAACGAGCGCGAAAGATCATGCCGCAAAGCGCATCCTGCGGAACACCATTCACGGCAAAATAACGGATCAACCCTAAACTGTGCACGTGAGTAAGATTCTCTCATTTTTCAAAGACTCATTTTTTCAGGAGACACAGCATGACCGGTATGACCCACGCCCTGTCCCGATACGATTACCTCGTGAAGCAATGCCTCGACGGCAAGGCCCTGTTGACCGAGCCGCCACTGGCGCAGCATTTCGGCCATCTCCTCGGCAAGCCGAACGAGATCACCGGGAACCTGTCGCACCAGGCAATCCTCGACGCCTACATCGCCCTTGTCGAGGGCATGAAACCCACGATGGTCACCCCCGGGCCGGCCGAGGCCGGGATGACCTTCTTCGGCCAGTTCGTCGACCATGACATCACGCTCGACGCCACCAGCAGCATCGGCAGGAAGATCGACCCTCGCTCGATCCGCAACGTGCGCACGCCGACGCTCGACCTCGACTGCGTCTACGGTGACGGGCCCGACGCGAGCCCGCATCTCTACCACAACAAGCACAAGGACTACCTGCTCTTCGGGCGCAACGACTGCCCGCTGGACCTTGCCCGCAACGCCAAGGGCACGGCGCTGATCGGCGATCCGCGCAACGACGAGAACATCCTGGTGAGCCAGATCCAGGGCGCCTTCATCTGCCTGCACAACATCCTCATGAGCCACGCCAAGGACGGCGCGCGGGCGGAGAACGAGGTGAGCCGGATGGTCCACGGCGTCGGCGGGATGTCCATCCGCAAGACCGTCTGGACCGAGACCGTAGTGCCGCGGCTGATGGACTTCGAGCACGTCCGGCGCACCGTCCGGCTGCACTACCAGTGGCTGGTGCTGAACCAGCTCCTGCCCTCCTTCGTCGACAAGGCCTGCATCAAGGCGGCGCTCGCGGCGCCCTACGTCTTCGGCACGCACGGCCC
>NZ_JAATOS010000488.1:0-2950 GCF_011806505.1 Salipiger sp. HF18
ACGGTGACCGAGAGCGGGGCATTCGGCGCGATCCGGGCGGTGCTGGCGACGATCTTCGTCTACCGCGAGATCACCTGGGACAGGTTCCGCGCCGCCGTCGTGGCCTCGGTCCGCACCACCGCGCTGGTGATGCTGCTGGTGGCGACCGCTTCGGCCTTCTCCTACCTGCTGACACTCTACCGCGTGCCGGCGCTGCTGGCCGGGGCAGGGCTGCGATCCTGCGCCTGTCGGACGTGGCCGATCTTGGTGAGGCCCGCGAGGGCGAGGAGCTGGTGCCCTGCGATCTCTCCGACGGCGACGCGGTGATGCGGCTGGTCGAGGGCTGCGACGGCATCGTCCACCTGGGCGGCATCTCGGTCGAGAAAAGTTTCGACCTGATCGAGGTCGCCAACCTGCGCGGCGTCTACAACCTCTACGAGGCGGCGCGGGCGCATGGCCAGCCGCGCATCGTCTTCGCCTCCTCCAACCACACCATCGGCCACCATCCGCAGACGGCGCGGCTCGACCACGGCGCGCCCTACCGCCCGGACGGCTATTACGGCGTCTCCAAGATCTTCGGCGAGGCCGTCGCCAGCCTCTACCACGACAAGTTCGGGCAGGAGAGCGCGCTGGTCAGCATCGGCTCCTGCACGCCGAAGCCCGAGAACTGGCGCATGCTCGCCACCTGGTTCAGCCACGACGATTTCGTCGCTCTGATCGAGGCGGTGTTCCGGGCGCCGGTGCTCGGCTGCACGATGGTCTGGGGTGCCTCGAACAACGACCACGGCTGGTGGGACAACTCCCACGCCGCCTTCCTCGGCTAGCAGCCCAGGGACAACGCGGCCGACTGGACGGAGGAAATCGCCCGCACCGTGCCACGCCCCGACCCGGACGAGTCCGTCGCCCGCTACCAGGGCGGCGTCTTCACCGATGAACCCATTCACAGATCCTGAAACGGAGGACCGACATGCCTGACGAGACCTTCACGCCGCATGGCAAACACCTGATCGCGGGGGAGTGGGTCGCCGGCGCGGCGACCTTCGACTCCGAGCCTGCGCATGGCCCCTCGCACGCCTTCGCCGGCGGCACGCCCGAGCTGGTCGACCCCGCCTGCAAGGCCGCCGAGGCCGCGTTCTGGAGCTTCGGCTACAGCACCCACGCGGCCCGTGCCGATTTCCTCGACGCCATCGCCGACGAGATCGAGGCCCGCGCCGCCGCGATCACCGGGATCGGCACGCTGGAGACCGGCCTGCCCGAGGCCCGGCTCAACGGAGAGCGCGGCCGCACCACCGGCCAGCTCCGGCACTTCCCCACCCACATTCGCACCGGCGACCATCTCGACCGTCGCCACGACGCCGCGCTGCCCGATCGCCAGCCGCTGCCGCGCCCGGACCTGAAGATGGTGCAGCGCCCGATCGGCCCCGTGGCGGTCTTCGGCGCCTCGAACTTCCCGCTCGCCTTCTCCACCGCCGGCGGCGACACTGCCGCGGCACTAGCTGCGGGTTGCCCGGTGGTGGTCAAGGGCCACTCCGCCCATCCCGGCACCGGCGAGATCGTGGCCGAGGCCATCCACGCCGCCATCGGGAAATGCGGCATGCCCAAGGGCGTCTTCTCGCTGATCCAGGGCGGCAACCGCGAGGTAGGCCAGGCGCTGGTGCAGCATCCGCTGATCAAGGCGGTGGGCTTCACCGGCAGTCTCGGCGGCGGGCGCGCGCTCTTCGACCTCTGCGCCCGCCGTCCCGAGCCGATCCCCTCCTTCGGCGAGCGGGGCGCCGTCAACCCGATGTTCCTGCTGCCCGAGGCGGTGGCCGCCCGCGGTGCCGAGATCGGCGCCGGCTGGGCCGCCTCGCTCACCATGGGCGCGGGCCAGTTTGCACCAACCCCGGCACTGCCGTGGTCGAGACCGGCCCCGAGGGCGACGCCTTCGTCAAGGCCGCGACCGAGGGGCTCGCCGCCACCGGTCCGCAGACCATGCTCAACGCCGGCATCGCCAAGGCCTACAAGGCCCGCTTCGACGGCCGCAACGCGGTGCGCCCGGTGCTGACCCACGACAGCGAGGGCCGCAGCGCCGCGCCCAACCCTACGAGACCGACGCCGCCACCTACCTGCAGGACCACGCGCTCGGCGAAGAGGTGTTCGGACCGCTGGGCCTGGTGGTCCGGGTCGCGGGCCCCGAAGACATGGAAACCCTCGCGCGCGCCTTCGACGGCCAGCTCACCGCCACCCTGCACATGGAAGCGGGCGACACGGCGCTGGCGCAGCGGCTGATGCCGGTGCTCGAGCGCATGGCGGGACGGGTGCTGGTGAACGGCTTCCCCACTGGCGTCGAGGTCTGCGACAGCATGGTCCACGGCGGCCCCTATCCCGCCTCGACCAACTTCGGGGCGACCTCGGTCGGCACGCTCTCGATCCGCCGCTTCCTGCGACCGGTCTTCTACCAGAACCTCCCCGACGCACTGCTGCCGGGCGACCTGACCTGACCTTCCGCGGGGCGGCCCGAAACTGCCCCGCAGCTTCATCTTGCCAGACAAACTCCGGGGTGAATTGGCGCGTATGCGCCAAGAGGGGCAGAGCCCCCCGGCACCCCGCCAGGAGAAGATTGCGCAATGGATCCGCAACAGATCAAGACCGCGCTCGGCTCCGGTCTTCTGTCCTTCCCGGTGACGCCATTCGACGCCGACAAAGAGTTTGAACCCGGCAGGCGGTGGTGACCACGCCCATCGAGCACGAGAACTGCGTGCTGCGGATCCCCGATGCGCCCGGCCTCGGCATCTAGATCGACCGCGACGCGCTGGCCCGGTTCGCACCGGGGGCGGGGGAATGATCGACCGCAAGCTCTCCGGCGCGGCGCCGCTTGTCAGGGTCCCGAAGGGGCCCCTCTCCCTCCCGATGCACATGTACCTGCACGCCTTCTCCCTCACCTCCGACGTTTCCGGGGCGCCCGACGTTCCGCTGCCAGATCCCGCCATGT
>NZ_JAATOS010000489.1:0-2935 GCF_011806505.1 Salipiger sp. HF18
CCAGCCCGCGTAATACTCGAACATCTCGGCCATACGCGCCGGCTCGCCGGTGGTGTCGCGGATCGGGCGGCCCGAGGAGAGGGCTTCCAGCTCCGACAGCGCGGCGGCATTGGCGCGCAACTGGCGGCCGATCTCGAACATGATGCGACCGCGCTCGGAGGCGGTCTTGGCGAACCATTCCTTCTGTGCCCGCGTCGCGGCCTCGGCAGCCTGTGCGACGACCTCGGCGCCTGCGTCCTTGTAGCGGGCGAAGACCTCGCCCGTCGCGGAATCGGTGAGCTCCAGCGCGTGCCCGGTGCCCGGCACAAGCGCACCGCCGACATAGGACTGCACCTCGGAAGATCCGGTGAGACCCTTCAGCAACTCGGCCACGCGGGCCGCGGTATCTATGAGGTCCTTGGCCATCACATCTTTTCCTTATGGCTCAGGCGGTCCACTGCGGGATCGCCCATATGCATGAAATCATCGCCGTCCTTCAGGCCCGAGTTCTCCTCGGCCCAGAGATCGGCCACCAGGTCGGCCACCGGCATGGTGCAGCCGACGCTTTGCGCCAGCTCACGGGCGAGGCGCACGTCCTTGCGCATCAGCCCGGTACTGAAACCGCTGTCGAAGCTGCGTGGCAGCACCCAGTTGGGGAAGTGGATTTCCGAGATGGCACTGCGGCCCGTCGCAGAGTTGATCACCCGCAGCGCGTCTGCCGCGCCGACACCGGCGGCCTCGGCCAGCCGCAGCGCCTCGAGCGTCGTAACCATGTGGCTGGCGACCAGCATGTTGTTCACGAGCTTGGCGACATTGCCCGAGCCGCTCGGGCCGACGTGCAGGATTTTCGCCGCCATCGCCTCGAGCGCGGGCATCGCTGCACCGACCCATTTCTCGTCGCCGCCGAGCATCACCGAAAGCTGGCCCGAGGCTGCGCCGGAGGGCCCGCCGCTGACCGGCGCGTCGAGGAAGCCGTGTCCCTCTTCGGCAAGCGCTGCGGCGAGCTTGCGGCTGACCTCGGCCTCGGAGGTGGAGGTGTCGATAATGACCTTGGCCCCGGCTTCTGCGCCCAGCAGCCCGGCGCCCTGTGCCGCGGCGATGACGCCTTCGACATGCGCCGCAGTAGGCAGTGAAAGCACGATGAAGTCTGCTGTGGCGAAGACGTCTTCCGGGCTCGCCTTGGGCGCGATCCCCGCCTCGCGGGCACGGTCCTGCGCCGCGGGAGCCGGGTCGTAGCCCGCCACCTCGAAGCCCGCGCGGGCAAGGCTCGACGCCATGCCGAAGCCCATGGCCCCAAGTCCGATCACCCCGGCCCGTTTGCCTGTCGTCTCTGCCATGTGATCTCCTGTCGTTGTGCGTCGCCAGCCACGTTCGGCCAGCGTTTCAGACAGCTAACCGGAGGAATGGCGTTCACAGGAAGGGGTCACATTGCGCACATCGCGTTGCCTTTACGGCAACACCAGAGATCACCGGCGGAAGGCCACCATGCGGTCCGACAGGAAGCTCGCCACCAGTTCCACCGATTTCGGCAGGCGCCGGCGGGCCCGCACCATGAGGTGCGTGCTGACCCGGTGCAGCGCCGGCTCTTCCAGCTCGATCACCGCCAGATCGCCGCGATCTGCCTGAATCGACGCGGAAAATCTCGGCAAAAAGGTCACGCCCATGCCCGCGCTCACGTAGCGGATCAGCAGCGCGATGGAGGCTGTCTCAACATGCACCCGCAGCGCCAGCCCGCGGTCGGCGGCGACCTGCCCGACGAGGTGCCGGATGGCATGGCGCGCATCGAGCATGGCCACGGGATGCTCCAGCACCTCGGCCAGCCCGACGCGTCTCCGATCCGCCAGTGATGAATTCGCAGGCACAACGGCGCAGAGCGGCTGGCGCCCCATGGCCAGCGAGCGGGTCGCCTCGGTCACCAGCGGGTTATAGGCAATTCCGATATCGGCCTCCCCCTCGATCACGCGGCGCTGCAGCTCTTCGGTGCCGGCGTGGTCGATGGCAAAGCGCAGGTCGGGCTGCAGCCGGCTCAGCTCCGACAGCCCGTTCTCCATCAGGTCGGCGGTGAACCCCTCTCCGAGCGCGATGCGCACGGTCTGCGTGCGTCCTGCCCGGTAGCGGCCGATCTGATCAAGAAGGAAGGTCTGCTCGTCCTGAAGGTGCAGCGCGTGCTCGCGCAGAAGGTCCCCGGCCTCGGTCACCGTCACGCCCCTGGAGCTGCGCTCGAAGAGCGCCACCCCGAGCCGGGCCTCGGCCTCGGCGATCTTGCGCGAGATCGCCGAGGGCACGACATTCAGCCGATCTGCCGCGCGGCGGATCGAGCCCTCCTGCGCGACCGCGAGGAACTCGCGCAGGAAACGGCTGTCGAGCGCGTCCATCAGCCCCGCGTGGCGCGGCGGGCGAGGCGCACCCAGAGCTCGGCGCCGGCGGGCAGCACCGCGTCGTTGAAGTCGAACTTCGCCGAATGCAGCCCGGGGTTCTCGCCCTCGCGCGCCGCCCCGAGCCAGAGGTAGGCACCGGGAACCTCGTTCAGCATGAAGGCGAAATCCTCCGAGGCCATGCTCGGGCCGGTCATCGCGGTATCGAGTCCCATCTCCGCCGCCACGTCGCGGGCCAGCGCGGCCTCGGGGGCGCTGTTGATCGTCGCGGGGTAGCGGCGCTGGTAGTCGATGTTGGCGGTACAGCCCTGCGCGGCGGCCTCGGAAGTGGCCACCCGGCGGACACGCTCTTCGATGATGTCGCCGGCCTCCGGCCCGAACCAGCGGCAGGTGCCGCTCAATACCGCGCGGTCGGGGCAGACGTTGTAGGCCGAGCCGCTGTGGATCTGCGTGACCGAGACCACGCCGGGCTCGAGCGGCGAGAGCGCGCGTGCCGGGATCTCCTGCAGCGCCGCGGCGGTGCGCCCGGCCGCGGCGATCACGCCGTCGGACTGCTCGGGCATCGCGCCATGGCCGCCCTT